>JBHICX010000164.1:0-5641 GCA_046759805.1 Kiloniellales bacterium
GGGGGGGAGCGGGACGGGTCAAGATCAAGGACCGCTAGGATCAGATATCCAGCAGGATGCGCTGCGGGTCCTCGATGCACTCCTTGACGCGCACCAGGAAGCTGACCGCCTCGCGGCCGTCGATGATGCGGTGGTCGTAGGAAAGCGCCACGTACATCATCGGCCGCACCTCGACCTTGCCGTCCACCGCCACCGGGCGGGGCTCGATCTTGTGCATGCCGAGAATGCCGGATTGCGGCGGATTGAGGATCGGGGTGGATAAGAGCGAGCCGTAGACGCCGCCGTTGGTGATGGTGAAGGTGCCGCCGGTGAGCTCCGCGATGGTAAGCTTGCCGTCCCGAGCGCGGCGGGCGAAGTCGACGATCTCGGTCTCGATCTCGGCGAACGACAGGTTGTCGGCGTCGCGCAGCACCGGCACCACCAGTCCCTGCGCCGAGCCGACGGCGATGCCGATGTCGTAATAGTTCTTGTACACGATGTCGTCGCCGTAGATCTCGGCGTTGACCGCCGGCAACTCCTTCAAGGCCACGATGGCCGCCTTCACGAAGGCCGACATGAAGCCCATGCGCACCCCGTATTTCTTCTCGAACGCCTCCCGGTACTGGACGCGGAGGGCGCTGAGCGCCGACATGTCGATCTCGTTGAAGGTGGTGAGCATGGCGGCGGTGTTCTGGGCCTCTTTGAGGCGCTCGGCCACCCGCCGGCGCAGCCGGCTCATGGGCACCCGTTCCTCGCGCGGATCCTCGGGCCTGGGCGGCAGCTCGGCCGGCGGCGTCGGCGGTGCAGGCGGCGCCACGGGCGCGGCCGGCCGCGGCGCCGGCTTCTCGGCCCGGCGCTCCAGATAGGCCAGCACGTCGCCCTTGGTCAGCCGCCCGTTCTTCCCCGAGGCCGGGATCAGCGCCGGATCGAGCTTGTTGTCGGAGACCAGCTTGCGCACCGCCGGCGACAGCCGCGGCGCCACCAGGATGGCCGGCGCTGCGGCGGCAGGCTGCTGCGCTTCGGCCGGCGCCGGGGCCACGGCCTCGGCTGTCGTCTCGGCCTTTGCCTCGGCCCTGGCCGGCTCGGTCTTTGCCTCGGCCTTCGCCGGGGCGGCCGCCGCGGCGCCCTCGGCGATGGTGCCGAGCTTGGCGCCGGCCACCACTTCGGCGCCCTCGTCAGCGAGGATCTCGGTCAGTGTCCCCGCCGCCGGGGCTCCCACCTCCAGCGTCACCTTGTCGGTCTCGATCTCGACCAGCGGATCGTCCGCCTCGACCGTATCGCCGACTGCCTTGAGCCATTTGGCGACCGTCGCCTCGGCCACCGACTCGCCCAGCGCCGGAACCACGATCAGCGTCGCCACGTCTCAGTCCCTCATTTAACCTCGGCCGTCCCAACCAACCACAGAGGCACAGAGGCACAGAGGAAAGGCACAGAGACGCATTCAATCGGCGCGAAGCGCCTGTCTTCTTCTCTCTGTGTCCTCGCCTCGGCGAAGCCTCTCGCCTCGGCGAAGCCTCCGGCGAAGCCAGGGCCGGCGGAGCCAGGGTCTATGCCTCTGTGGTTCGACACCGTTGGCCTCAATCGAGGGTCAGCGCCTCGTCGACCAGCGCCGTCTGCTCGGCCGTGTGGCGCTGCGCCACCCCGGTCGCCGGCGCCGCCGCCTCGGGCCGGCCGATATAGCGGGCCCGGCTTTGTTGGGCGCCGATCTCGGTCAGCACTTCCTCGATGCGCGGCTCGACGAAGCTCCAGGCGCCCATGTTCTTGGGCTCCTCCTGGCACCAGACCATCTCGGCCCGCTTGAAGCGCTTGAGCTCTTTGGTCAGCGCCTTGGTGGGGAACGGATAGAGCTGCTCGAAGCGCAGGAAGAAGACGTCGGTCTGTCCGCGCCTGGCACGCTCCTCGAACAGATCATAGTAGACCTTGCCGGAGCACATCACGACCCGCTTCACTGCCTGGTCCTCGCACAGCTTCTCATTGTCGTACATCACCCGGTGGAACGAGCTGCCCGGGCCCATCTCGGCCAGGGTCGACCGGCACAGCTTGTGGCGCAACAGCGACTTCGGCGTCATCACGATGAGCGGCTTGCGGAACGCGCGCCGCACCTGGCGGCGCAGGACGTGGAAGTAGCTGGCCGGGGTGGTGCAGTTGGCCACCTGCATGTTGTCCTCGCCGCACAGCTGCAGGTAGCGCTCCAGCCGCGCCGAGCTGTGCTCCGGCCCCTGTCCCTCGAAGCCGTGCGGCAGCAACATCACCAGGCCCGACATGCGCAGCCATTTGTGCTCGCCGGAGATGACGAACTGGTCGATGATCACCTGGGCGCCGTTGGCGAAGTCGCCGAACTGCGCCTCCCACAGCACCAACATGTTCGGCTCGGCCAGGCTGTAGCCGTACTCGAAGCCGAGCACCCCGGCCTCGGACAGGGGGCTGTCGATCACCTCGAACGGCGCCTGGCCGAAGCGCAGGCCATTCAGTGGCACATAACGCGCCTCGGTCTCCTGGTCAATCAGCACCGCGTGGCGCTGCGAGAAGGTGCCGCGGGCCGAGTCCTGGCCGGAAAGGCGGACCGGCACCCCTTCCGAGACCAGGGTGCCGAAGGCCAGGGCCTCGGCGGTGGCCCAGTCGATGTTCTCGCCGGCCTCGAACATTTTCCGCTTGATCTTGAGCTGGCGCAGGATCTTCGGGTGCAGGCGGAAGTTGGACGGCGGCTCGGTGAGCTTGTAGCCGATCTCCTTCAGCGCCTCGACCGCGACCGCGGTGTCGCCGCGCCGCGCCTCGCCGGCGGCGATCTCCAGCCCGGACCACTTGCCCTCCAGCCAGTCCGCCTTGTTCGGCTTGTAGCCAGCGGCGGCCTCGAACTCCTGCGCCAGGTGCTTCTGGAAGTCGTCGAACATGGCCTGGCTCTCCTCCGGCGACACCAGGTCCTCGTCCGCTAGCCGGTTGGCGTAGATCTCACGCGTCGACGGGTGGTCCTTGATCTTGCGGTACATCAGCGGCTGGGTGAAGGCCGGCTCGTCGCCCTCGTTGTGGCCGTGACGGCGATAGCAGAACATGTTCACCACCACGTCCGACTTGAATTTCTGGCGGAACTCTGTGGCGATCCGGGCCACGTGCACCACCGCCTCCGGATCGTCGCCGTTCACGTGGAAGATCGGCGCCTGCACCATCTTCGCCACGTCCGAGCAGTAGGGCGACGAGCGCGAGGCGGCCGGGTTGGTGGTGAAGCCGATCTGGTTGTTAATCACGAAGTGGATGGTGCCGCCGGTCCGGTAACCCTTGAGCAGCGACAGATCGAGAGTCTCCGATACCAGGCCCTGGCCGGCGAAGGCGGCGTCGCCGTGCAAGAGCAGGCCCATCACCTGCTGGCGCTCGGTGTCGCCGCACTGCCGCTGTTTGGCACGCACCTTGCCCAGCACCACCGTGTTCACCGCCTCCAGGTGCGACGGGTTGGAGGTGAGCGAGAGGTGGACGATGTTGCCGTCGAACTCGCGGTCGGCCGAGGTGCCGAGATGGTACTTGACATCGCCCGAGCCCTGGACGTCGTCCGGGTGCGTCAGGTTGCCGTGGAACTCCGAGAAGATCGCCTGGTAAGGCTTGTGCATGATGTTGGCCAGCACGTTGAGCCGGCCGCGATGCGCCATGCCGAGCACCACCTCGCGCAGGCCGAGCTGGCCGCCGCGCTTCAGGATTTGCTCCAGCGCCGGCACCGCCGCCTCGCCGCCGTCGAGGCCGAAGCGCTTGGTGCCGGTGTACTTCTTGTCGAGGAAGCGCTCGAAGCCCTCGGCCTGGATCAGCCGTTCCAGGATCGTCCGCTTGCCGCGGGCGGTGAAATCGGGCTGTTTGTGCAGGCCCTCGATGCGCTCCTGGATCCAGGCCTTCTGGTCGGGGTCCTGAATATGCATGTACTCGACGCCGATGCTGCCGCAGTAGGTCTGGCGCAGGATCCTGATGATTTGGTGCAAGGGCGCGCTTTCCAGCCCCAGCATGTAATTGATGAAGATCGGCCGGTCGCGATCGGCCTCTGAGAAGCCGTAGGTTGCCGGGTCGAGCTCCGGATGCGGCGCCGGTTTCTCCAGGTCCAGCGGGTCGAGCCGGGCCTCCAGATGGCCGCGTACCCGATACGCGCGGATCAACATCAGCGCCCGGGTCGAATCGAGCGTCGCGCGGCGCACGTCTTCCGCACCGGCCGCCGGCCCATAGGCCGGGCGGGGCGGTGGCGCGGCGGCCGGCGCCGCCGTGGCCGGCGCCACCGCGGCCTGGGCGGCAGGCGCCGGTTCCCCGTCGCCGATCACCCTGGTCTCGCGCGGCGCCCAGCTGGCGCCGCGCCGGTCGCGCAGCACCTCGGCGGCGTCGTCGCCCAGCTCATCGAAGAACTCCCGCCACCCCGGGTCGACGCTGGTCGGGTCGTCCAGGTAGCGGGCGTACAACTCGGCCAGGAAGGCCTCGTTGGTGCCGTAAAGGAAGGACAGCTGCTCGATCGGTGTCGTCATGACCTAAATCCCGGCGCGGTCGCAGCCACGCCGCTCCTTGCGGGAAATCCCCTGGATCACCCCTGCATCGCCTCCACCATGGTGCTGCCGAGGCTCGCCGGCGACCGGGCGACCCGGATGCCGGCGCTTGTCAGCGCCTCGATCTTATCCTGGGCGCCGCCCTGGCCGCCGGCGATGATGGCCCCGGCATGGCCCATGCGGCGGCCCGGCGGCGCGGTCAGCCCGGCGACGAAGCCGACCATCGGTTTCTTGCGCCGTTCACCCTTGTAGAACTCGGCCGCCTCCTCCTCGGCGCTGCCGCCGATTTCGCCGATCATGAGGATGCCTTCGGTCTCGTCGTCGGCCAGGAACAGCTCCAGGCAATCGACGAAGCTGGTGCCGCTGATCGGGTCGCCGCCGATGCCCACGCAGCTCGACTGACCCAGCCCGCAGGCGCTGGTTTGCGCCACCGCCTCGTAGGTAAGCGTCCCGGACCGGGATACAATGCCGATGCGGCCGCGCCGGTGGATGTGGCCCGGCATGATGCCGATCTTGCACGCGTCCGGGGTGATGACCCCCGGGCAGTTGGGGCCCACGAGCCGGGTCCCGTTCACTTCAAGCACGCGCTTGACCCGGACCATGTCGAGCACCGGGATGCCCTCGGTGATGCACACCACCAGCTCGAGCCCGGCGTCCACCGCCTCCAGGATGGCGTCGGCGGCGAAAGGCGGCGGCACGTAGATGGCGCTGGCCTCGGCGCCGGTCTTGGCGACCGCCTCGGCCACCGTGTCGAACACCGGCAGGTCGAGATGGGTGGCGCCACCCTTGCCCGGGGTCACGCCGCCGACCATACGGGTGCCATAGGCGATTGCCTGCTCGGAGTGAAAGGTGCCATGGGTGCCGGTGAAGCCCTGGCAGATGACCTTGGTCTCGGCATTCACCAGGATCGCCATCAGGCGGCCTCCTTGACCGTCTGCACCACCTTCTCGGCGGCGCTCGCCAAGTCGTCCGCGGAGACGATGGCAAGGCCGGACTCTTTCAGGATCTTCTTGCCCAGCTCGACATTGGTGCCTTCGAGCCGCACCACCAGCGGCGCATGCAGGCTCACTTCCCGGGCCGCCGCGACGATGCCCTCGGCGATCACGTCGCAGCGCATGATGCCGCCGAAGATGTTGACCAGGATGCCCTCGACGTTG
>JBHICX010000165.1:0-5579 GCA_046759805.1 Kiloniellales bacterium
CCTCCCGCTGAGCAACGGCGACCTGGAACAGCGGGTCGCCACCGTACCGTTGCCACCATGAGGCGGCGGACCGACAAGCGACACGGCATCTTGCAGGGTGCCCTGAAACGGCGCGAGTTGTTCATCCGCCTTCAAGACCATTTGCGCGGCCTCAATGGCGGAATCCAACACGTCGCGCTGCGCCTTCCAGGCCCGCACCTCCGCTTGGAGGGATTCTCTCACTTCCTTCGTAAGCATGGGGATCATGCTAGCCTCCATGATCGGGAGAGTCAATAGCCACTTGGCCGATTGGCCAGAAAAAAATATGCCCGGTGGGCATCAGGCATATGAGCTATAACGTACCACTACCGCCGCCGCAGGCGGTGACCCTGCGGGCCAGCCTTGACAAGGGTGCCGGCCCGAGCAAGCAAGGCAACCATGAGATCAACGGCGGGGACTGGCAACGAACCCTGATCTTTTGGTTCACTCGCCCATCTGCAGCAACAGGCCGCGTCGGCGGGCGACCTGGACGGTGTACAGGAACACCGCCACGCCCAAGGCGATATATAGGGCATTGAGCGCCGCGGCGTTGATGAGGAGGTCCCAGCGCACCGCGTGTTCGAACAGGACCGCGCGCATGCCCTCGAAGACGTGCGCCGAGGGCAGCGCCCAGGCCACCGGCTGCAGCCAGCCCGGCAGCACATAAACCGGGTAGTAGATGGCGCTTATTGGCGCCATCAGGAAGATCGCCAGCCAGGCCAGGCTCTCGGCGCCGAGGCCGAAGCGCAGGATCAGCGACGAGACCATGAGCCCGATCGCCCAGCCCATCACCAACAGGTTGACGAAGAAGAAGATGAGCGGCAGGCCGAGATCGAATATCGAGTAGTGGTACAACGGGATTGCCAGCCCCATCGCCGGCAAGACCCCGATCAGGGTGCGGATGAGGCTCATCGCCATCATCGCCACGACCAGCTCCCAGGCGCGCAAGGGGCTTACGAACAGATGCCCCAGGTTGCGCGACCACATCTCCTCCAGGAACGAGATGGAGAAGCCCAGCTGGCCGCGGAACAGCACGTCCCACAGCAGCACCGCCGCGATCAGCACCCCCGCCGCCTGCACCACCCAGGAGCTGTTGGTGAGCAGGAACTTGGTGATGAAGCCCCACAGGATCATCTGGATCGTGGGCCAGTACATGAGCTCGAACACCCGCGGCCAGGAGCCCCGGAACAACAGCACGTAGCGCAGCACCATGGCGCCCAGCCGGCGCCACGAGAACCGGGGCGTCTCGATAGGCGCGGGCGAGTTCATTGGGCGGCCTCCGGCCGGTCCTCCGCGGCGGCACCGCGGCCCCGGGCGATGTCGAGGAACACCTCCTCCATGGTCTGGCGGCCGTAACGCTGGATCAACGCCGCCGGGGCGCCGCGGTCGATGATCCGGCCGGCCCGCATCATCAGCACCCGATCGCACAGCCGCTCCACCTCCGCCATGTTGTGCGAGGCGAGGAAGAGGGTGGCGCCGGTGCGCCGGCGGTAGGCCTCGAGATAGCCGCGCACCCAGTCGGCGCTGTCCGGGTCGAGCGAGGCGGTCGGCTCGTCCAAGAGCAGCAGCACCGGCTCGTTCAAGAGCGCCTTGGCCAGCGCCACCCGGGTCTTCTGGCCGGCCGAGAGCTGCCCCGTGGTCTGGCTCATGAGCGGCTCGATCTGCAAACCGCCGGCCAGCGCGGCAAGCCGCCGGCCGACATGCGGCACGCCATAGAGATGGGCGTAGATGGTGAGGTTCTCGCGCACGCTGAGCCGCCGCGGCAGGTCAACGTACGGCGAGGCAAAGTTCATCCGCGGCAGCGCCCGGTGGCGGTGGCGCAGCATGTCGTGACCCAACACCGTAATCCGCCCCGAGGTGGGCAGCAGCAGCCCCAGCAGCATCGAAAGCGTCGTCGTCTTGCCGGCGCCATTGCCGCCCAAAAGTGCCGTGACGCTTCCCGACTCGACGGCAAAGCCGATCCGATCGACGGCGACCACGGTCGCGAACCGCTTGGTCAAATCCTCGGCGATGATTGCGGGTTCGGGCACGGGCGCCAATATGCAGCGCCGGGCACGCGAAAGCTACCTCTTGGCGCGCGCACCTGCTATGCAGCGGGGCAGGAGCAAGGTTGGTGGCGAGCGAGGACACAAACCGCGCGGACAGCTTGGCGCCGCCGCCGGGGCGCCGCGGGCGGCTCCGGTTGCGCACGCTGATCTTGATCCGCTGGGTGGCGCTGGCCGGTCAGGCGGTGACCTTGGCCGTGGTCCATTACGGCCTCGGCTTCGAGCTGCCGATCCAGCTGTGCATGACCGTGGTCGCGGTGGCCGCCATGGCCAACGTCGCCATGGCCGTAAGCCGCCCCGCCCAGGCCCGGCTCGGCGACCGCGAGGGGGCGCTCACGCTCGCTTTCGACATCCTGCAACTGTCGCTGCTGTTGTTCCTGACCGGGGGCATGGAAAACCCCTTCGCGTTGTTGATCCTGGCGCCGCTGGCGATCGCCGCGGCGGCGCTGTCGAAAGAGGCCACGATCGGACTGTGCGCGTTGGCGCTGGTCTGCATCAGCGCGCTCGCCGTCTGGCACCTGCCGCTGCCCTGGCAGGAGCCGGGTCTCAAGCTGCCGGCGACCTACATGACCGGGCTTTACGTGGCCATCGTGGTCGCGGTCATATTCATCACCTCCTACACCTGGAGCGTCGCCCACGCCACCCGGCGCATGGCCGACGCGCTCGCCGCCTCGCAGCTGGCGCTGGCCCGCGAGCAGCGGCTGTCGGCGCTGGGCGGGCTGGCCGCGGCGGCGGCGCACGAGCTGGGCAGCCCGCTGGCCACCATCGCGGTGGTGGCCAAGGAGCTCGATCGCGAGCTGCCGGCGGACAGCCCGCACAAGGAAGACGTGGCGCTGCTGCTGAGCCAGAGCGAGCGCTGCGGCGGCATCCTGGAGCGCCTCATGCGCCGGCCCGAGGCCGAAGGCGGCCCGCCGTTCGAGCGCTTGGCCGTAAGCGCGCTGGTGGAGGCCGCCGCCCGGCCCCAGCTGGCGGGGCGTGAGGCGGTCGAGGTCGTGTTCGACAATCGCTCGCTCGACGGCAGCCCCGAGCCCCAGGTGGCGCGCGCCCCGGAGATCCTGCAAGGGCTCGGCGCGATCGTCGACAACGCGGCGCGGTTCGCCGCCGGCCGGGTCGACATCGCCACCCGATGGGACCGCCGGCGGATCGAGGTCGAGATCGCCGACGACGGCCCGGGCTTCGATCCGGCGGTCCTGGGCGAGCTCGGAGAACCCTACCTGTCGCGGCGCCCCGAGGGCGGGCGTCTGGGCCTCGGCGTATTCATCTCCTGCACCCTGTTGGAGCGCACCGGCGCCGGCCTCGCCTTCCGCAACCGCCCGGCGGCGGGCCCCGGCTTCGCCGGAGGCTACGCCGAGGCGAGCGGTCGGGCTGGCGGCCCGCGCAGCGGTGGGGCGGAGGTCGCCGTTGGTTGGCCGCGCGCCGCGATCGAGCTGGGAGACAGCGATCGATGAGCGGGCCGGCGCGCACGCTGCTAATCGTCGACGACGACACGCCATTACGCGAGCGTCTGGCGCGGGCCATGCAGCGGCGCGGGTTCAAGGTCACCACCGCCGCTGGCGTCGCCGCCGGCACCCGGGCCGCCCGGGCGGCGCCGCCCGCCTACGCGGTGGTCGACCTGCGCCTCGAGGACGGCAGCGGCCTCGAGGTCGTCGCCGCGTTGCGCCGGGCCCGGCCGGACACGCGGATCGTCATGCTCACCGGCTACGGCAACATCGCCACTGCGGTGGCGGCGGTGAAGGCAGGCGCCGTCGATTACCTGCCGAAGCCGGCCGACGCCGACCAGATCGAAGCGGCGCTCATGCAGCGCCGGCCCGGACTGCCGCCGCCGCCCGAGGATCCGATGCCTGCCGACCGGGTGCGCTGGGAGCACATCCACCGGGTGTTCGAGCAATGCGGGCGCAACGTCTCGGAAACCGCGCGCCGCCTCAAGATGCACCGGCGCACCCTGCAGCGAATCCTGAGCAAGCACGCTCCGAAGGGCTGAAGGCCGGAGGTTCTACTTATCGGCCATAATGGCCGATTCCTGGCCTCCCGCTCCCCCACCCGGCCACCCATAGCATACGATCCCGTGGGTGGCCGGGTGGGGGAGCGGGAAGGGTTAAGGCCAAGGATCGCTAGTATTACTGGATTGAGCCGCCGGTACGCTGGGCCACCAGGGCCGACCCTCGGTCCGGCTTGTTGTGCCGCCACCAGAAGTTCTCGTTGATCGAGTAGTAGGGCTGGTAATGGCGGATCTTCTCGGCTGCGACCACGATCTTGAGCTGGTTGTCGAGTACCAGCCTTTGGCCCTCGTGCGAGACCACCAGCACGGCGTGGGGGATGCCCAGGCTCATGTCCTGCAGCACCACGATGCGCATGGCGTTCGAGCTGAAGCCGAGGGCGCGCAGCGACAGGTACTTGGCAATCGCGAAGTCCTCGCAGTCGCCGCCGCGACCGAAGAACTCGGCCGGCGTCGCCCAATGGTCCGGCGACCTGTTGCTGCGCCGGTCGGCGATGTAGCGCACCTGGTTGACATAGCGCTGCACCGCATTGATCTGGTAGCGCGCCCGGCGGCCCTCGAGCGAGTCGAGGAAGTTGCGCCAGTGCCTGAGGGCACAGGAGCGGCCGGTGCAGGGGCGGGTCTCCAAATCCCGTTGGCTCCGGTAGCGGGCCAGGACCCCGCCCCACTTCTTGAACGGCTTCAGATTGGGCGACCGGGTTTCCCCGGTCCCGAACAGGCCATGCATGGGCCCCATGGCGGCCTCGGCATTGAGCGCCGCGGTCACCGGCCCCCGGCTGACCGGCTCCGCGGCCGCCAGGCCCGTGGTCCAGCCGAGCGCCAACAACGACAGCAAAGCGGCCAGGACCAGCCTCTTCGTGCGGCGAGAGCCATGTGGCAACGATGCGGGCATTCCGGTCGGTCCCCGGGGATGCTCCAAAAACAAACGCATCGTATCGGATAAGAATGAAGAAACTCTAAGTATTGTTTAAGAGGAACTAAATACATTTTTCATTTTTATACCAAAATGCCTAAAATTTTATCGGAAGTTTTATTGTACTTTTCTGGTCGGACTTTCCGCGTGGATCGCTACGCTGTTGGCGGGCCGGCCGCCGATGGATCGGGCGGGGGTCGGGTCCCTCGCCTCGACGCCGCTTTGTCATGGAAAGCCCTCGCTCGCACCGGCATAGTTGCGGCCGGCTCGGTATCGGCGGCGGTGGCCCGCGAGATGGGGCTCGAGGACGATCTGGCCGCAGCGGCGCGCATCGCCGGCAGCCTGAAAAACCTGGGCAAGATCCTGGCGCCGCGGCCTGGACCTGGATCAGGCCGCCGCCAACCTTCGCTCCATGGCCGGCAAGGCGTTCGACCGCCGGGTGGTGGCGGTGCTCGTCAACTATCTGAAAAAGCGAGGCGGCCGCGCCGAGTGGGCGAGCTATGGCGAACCGCTGGCGGCGGAAACGGGAAGACAGCTGTCAGCGGTCCGCACTCAGCCCTAGTCTTAGCTGAAGGCTGAGTGCTGACCGCTGATTGCTACATTCACT
>JBHICX010000166.1:0-5535 GCA_046759805.1 Kiloniellales bacterium
CCGAGCGCCCGGCGGGCGGCGGACAGGATCCGGTCGCGCGCCGCGCTCATCGCCGCCGCTCCGCCCACTGCCGCTGGAAGGTTTTGCCCTGGGGCGCCGGCAAATCCCGGTAGCGGGTCCAGCCTCGGGCCAGCGGCCAGCGGCGGAACCGTCCCTTGCGACGGCCCAGGGCGGCCAGCGCCCGCATCGTCGGATTGGCCAGCCAGTGGTACAGCGCCGGCCGCCGGGCGCCCCAGGCCCACAGCTGCAGCCCATAGCGGTGCGCCGGCGGCGCCCGGCCGGCCTCGAACTCGCGCACCCGCCAGTGGCGCATCAGCCGCGGCAGCGGGATGCGCATCGGGCACACCGCCTCGCAACGGCCGCAGAAGGTGGAGGCGTTGGGCAGGTGCCCGGCCTCCTCTATGCCGACGAGCCAAGGGGTCAGCACAGCGCCCATCGGCCCGGAATAGACTGCGCCATAGGCGTGGCCACCGACCGCCGCGTAGACCGGGCAGTGGTTCATGCAGGCGCCGCAGCGAATACAGCGCAGGATGTCCTGGAACTCGGTGCCCAGCATGGCGCTGCGGCCGTTGTCCAGCAGCACCACGTGGGACTGCTGCGGCCCGTCGAGGTCGCCCGGCCGGCGCGGCCCGGTGGCAAACGTGGTGTAGACCGAGGCCTCCTGCCCGGTCGCCGAGCGTGCCAGCACGCGCAGGATGGTGCAGGCGTCCTCGAGAGTCGGTACCAGTTTCTCCAGCGACGCCAGCACGATATGGGCCTTGGGCAGGGTCTGAGTCAGATCGGCGTTGCCCTCGTTGGTCACGATCACCGAAGATCCGGTCTCGGCGATCAGGAAGTTGGCGCCGGTGATGCCCACGTCCGCCTTCAGGAACTTGTCGCGCAGCTTCAACCGCGCCTCGGCCAGTAGGGTCGGCACCTCGGTGAGCGGGCGCTCCGGGTCCAACTCCCGGTGGGCGGCACGGAAGGCGTCGGCCACCTGCTCCTTGTTGACGTGGATGGCCGGGGCGATGATGTGGCTCGGCGGTTCGCGGCGAAGCTGGATGATGTACTCGCCGAGATCGGTCTCGACCGGCTCGATGCCGTGGCGCTCGAGGAACTCGTTGAGGGCGATCTCCTCGCCGATCATGGTCTTGCCCTTGGTGACCGTCTTGGCATTCAGCTCGCGGCAGATCGCCAGGACCGCCTGGCGCGCCTCCTCGGGGGTGCCACACCAGTGCACCGAGCCGCCGTTCTCGCGCACCCGCGCCTCGAACGCCTCCAGGTAGTAGTCCAGGTGGCCCAGCACGTGATCCTTGATGTCGCGGGCGCGGTCGCGGAGCGCCTCGAACTCGGGCAGCCGGTCGGCGGCAGCGGCGCGCTTTTCGACGAACCCGCCCTTGATATGGCCGAGCGCCTTCTGCAACCCCGCGTCGGCGAGGGCGGCATGGGCGTTTTCCTTGAACGCGCGGCTGGTGGCCAGCGCCGGCATCACTGGCCCCCCTGTGCCTCGCCGATCGGCGGATCGGCGGTCATCCCGGCCAGCACCTCGGCGACATGGCGAACCCGAACCGGCGAGCCTTGGCGCTTCAGCTTCCCCGCCATGTGCATAAGGCAGCCCAGGTCGCCGGCCAGCAACGTGTCGGCGCCAGTGGCCTCGACCTCGGCCACCTTGTCGCTCACCATGCGGTTCGAGATCTCCGCGTATTTGACGCAGAAGGTGCCGCCGAAGCCGCAGCAGACCTCGCCCCGCGGCAGCTCGGCGAGCGTCAGTCCCTCGACCGCCGCGAGCAGCTTCCGCGGCTGCTGCTGGATCCCCAGCTCGCGCAGCCCGGAACAGGAGTCGTGATAGGCGACCGTGCCGTCATAGCGTGCCGTGACGCGGTCCCGGCCCAAGACGTCGGTGAGGAACGAGACCAGCTCATGGCTGCGTTCGGCCAGATCTCGGGCGCGTGCCGCAAAAGCCGGGTCGTCCGCCAACAGGGCCGGATAATGCCGGCGCAGCATGCCGGCGCAGGACCCGCTCGGCGCCACCACGTAGTCGAAGCCCGCGAAGGCCTCGACCACCTGCCGAGCGATGGCCCTGGCATCGCGCCCATCGCCGGAGTTGTAGGCCGGCTGACCGCAGCAGGTTTGCGCCCGCGGCACCTCGACCGTGCAGCCCGCGTCCTCGAGCAACTTCACCGCGGCAAAGCCGACGCTGGGCCGAAACAGGTCGACCAGGCAGGTGATGAACAGACCCACCCGCAAGGGTTTCTCGGCCATGGCTGAAACGCCCCTCAACCGGGACCGGCATCGCGGCTAGAATGGTGGGTTAGCGCGGGGTTGGCAAGCGCGCCGCGAGCGCGCGCGGCAGCAACAGGTGGAGGCGGCCCGGGCTCTTCATGCGCCCGGCCTGTCGCAACGCCGGGTCGCCGAATCCCCAGAACAAATCGCCGCGCACCGGTCCCTTGATCGCGGCGCCGCTATCCTGGGCGACCACCAGACGCCGCAGCGGCCGCCCCGGCTCGCCCGGCCAGTGAGTGTCGAGCCACAGCGGCGCGCCGAGCGGCAGAAAGGCCGGGTCCACGGCCAGGCTTCGGCCGGGGGTCAAGGCCACGCCCTGGGAGCCGATCGGCCCGTCACCGTGGAGTTCGCGGAAGAACACGAAGCGGCCGTTGCGTGCCATGATCTGGCGCCCGCGCTCCGGATTCGCCGTGAGCCAACCGCGGATCCCCTGCATGGTAGCCTGCCCCGGATCGATGAGCCCGTCCTCGAGCAGGGCCCGGCCGATGGCCACGAACGGCAGGTCGTTGCTGCCGTCGTAGCCGACCCGGACCACGCTGCCGTCCTCCATCAGCACCCGGCCCGAGCCCTGGACGTGCAGGAAGAACGCGTCGACCGCGTCATCGACCCACAAGAGCTCGAGGCCGCGGCCGGCAAGCGCGCCGCCTTCGATCGCGGTTCGGTTGTCGAACGGCTGCAACCGGCGTCCCGTTACCTTGCCGGCGATCCGCCGGCCGGCGAGCTCGCGCCGGAACTGCCCCAGATCAACCGTGATCAGGGTCGGCGGGCGTCGGTACAGCGGCACGTGAAATCGCCGGTCTGGACGGCGGGCGCCGCGCAGCTCAGCCTCGTAGTAACCGGTGAATAGGCCCTCGGGATCACCCCTGTCGGCGACTAGGAAGGGCGCGAACCAGGCCTCGAAGAAGCGCCGCGCCCCGACCTCGGCGACCTCGCCCGAAGCCGCCAGATCCCGGCACGGCGCCTGCCAGTCCGCCGCCGTCCCGGCAATGCCGTTGCGGCCGATCGGCCGCCCCGCCGGCAGCTGCAACAGCCGCTCGCAAGACCGACTGAGGGCAGGCAAGGCGTCGGCCACCGCATCGCCGGCCCAGCCCGGAAGGTCGGCAAGGCGCCCGGGGGTTAGGGTCATCCGGTCGACGCCAGCGGTCGATGCGGGGGCCTTGAGCGGCGCCGGCGCCGGCCGCTCCACCGGGGAGCGGAGCACCCAGCCGCCCATGAGGCCGAGCCCGCCGCAGGCAGCGGCAAAGATCGCCAGTACCGCGAGCGTCCGCGCCGCCCGCCAGAAGCCCTTCTCAGTTCGGAGTCCGGGTGGCGACAAGAGACCAGTTGGGATCGCGCCGGCGCGTGTCACGTTGGAACGTCCAGATGTCGGTAACCTCGACGATCCGCTCCGGGTGGCCGCCGATCACCTTGCCATCGCGATTGCGGGTCACGTTGGTCTGGTCACTGACGAACTTGACGGTCACCACCGCGTCACGGCCCTCCATCCCGGCCTCGATGATGTCGGCGCTCTTGATGCCGACGACGGAGGTCTCCGTCTGCTCGCCCTCCTCGAAGCGCGCCTCGATCGCACCGGCGAAGTCATCGTAGACCTCGCCGCTCAAGAGCGGCCGCAAGGCGGTCCGGTCACCGGCGGCGAAGGCCCCGACGATGATCTCGAAGGCGGCCTTGGCGCCGGACAGAAAACTGTCAGGCTCAAAGTTCGAATCGTGCACCTGAATTTGGGTGAGCCCGGCGCCAAGCGGCGAGTCGGGCGGCAACTCCTCGCTTCGATCCGGCAACTGCAGGACGTTGTCGGCCGCGGCTTCCTCCGGCTCCTCGCGGGAGCGCGGCGGCAGCCGGGCATCGGGACGCTGGCCTTGGTGGCCGGTCCGCTTGCCCAACTCCCTGCGCAGGCGGAAGATCAGGAACGCCGCCAGCGCGGCAAACAGGATGATCTTTAAGTAGCCGTCTTCCATGAGCGTCGCCGCCGCGCCAGACCGCCATCCTTCCCACGGCCCGCTGGACCGGGCCCTGCCCATGGGCTAAACAAACACCGACCGCAGCCCGGAGATCGCTGACCAGGGACCGCGCGGCACCGGCACATGCAGCAGGGCCTGCGCCGAACCTGCTCTACATAAGGCGTCCGCCCGCAAAGGGCAACCGCACATGATCCTCCTGTTCGTCTTTATCGTAGTGCCGCTGGCCGAAATCGGCACGTTTATCGTGATCGGCGAGCGGATCGGTCTTTGGCCCACTCTGGCGGGCGTCGTGCTCACCGCCGCCGCGGGGGCCGCGTTGCTGCGCGCCCAGGGGTTCGCGATCCTGCGGCGGGCCGGGCAATCCCTGCAACGCAACGAGCTGCCGGTGAGCGAGGTGTTCCACGGCGCCTGCCTGTTGTGTGCCGGGGCGTTGCTGTTAACGCCCGGGTTCCTGACCGATGCAGTCGGCCTGGCGTTGTTCGTGCCGATAGTGCGCGATTATCTGGGTTGGGCGTTTTTCACATGGCTTCTGCGTTCGAGAACGGGGCGCCGAGCGGGGCGGGGCCGCGGGCCGGACGTGATCGACGCCCACTACGTGGAACTGGACGGTGACGACACACCGCACGACCCCCCCTATCGGCGCGGCGACGCCTCCTAGCGCCGAGACGAAGGAGCAACCATGGCCGACAGCTCGGACCAGAATGCCACCCCGGCGGATGCCGAGAAGCCCGCCAGGCCGCAAGCGCAGGTGCCGCCGCTGGTGGTCAACGCCCAGTACATTAAGGACCTGTCGCTCGAAGTGCCGAACTGCCCCGAAGTCTTCACCAAGCTGCGCCAGACCCCATCGGTGGGGGTCGACGTCGACGTGCGCACGCGCAGGCTGGCCAACAACAGCTACGAGGTAACGCTGCATCTGAGGTCGCGGGGCCGGGTCGAGGACGAGACGGTGTTCATCGTCGAACTCGCCTATGGCGGCGTGTTCACCCTCAACAACATACTCGACGAGCACGTTCGGCCGGTCCTGCTGATCGAATGCCCGCGGCTGTTGTTTCCGTTCGCCCGCGGCGTGATCGCCACGGTCACGCGCGAGGGAGGTATCCCGCCGTTGTTGATCAATCCGATCGACTTCGCGGACCTGTATCGACGCCAGCTGGAACGCGAACAGGGTGCGGCCCAACCTCCGGCCCAGGCCGAGGAGAGGCAAACCGACGGCGAGGCGGCAGAGATGGAGTCCCCACCGGACGGGGAGCCGGCAGCGGACTAGAGCATTATCCGATCACTTGGAATCGGTTCCAGCCCACGCCCCCACCCGGCC
>JBHICX010000167.1:0-5523 GCA_046759805.1 Kiloniellales bacterium
CCCGGCCACCCCAAGCGTACGATGCCGTGGGTGGCCGGGCGGGGGCGTGGGCTGGCGCGATTCCAATCAAGCTGAAAATTTCCTAGGTGGCGTGCCGGCGTCGGCCTCAACGCCGCCAGAACGACGGCGCGAACAGCACCAGCACGGTGAACAGCTCCAGCCGGCCCAGGAGCATGCCGGCGGACAGCAGCCACTTGGCGGCATCGGGCAGGGTCGCGAAGGTGGCGGACGGCCCGATGACCTCGCCGAGCCCGGGGCCGACATTGGCGATCGCGGTTGCCGCCCCCGACACGGCGGTCAGGAAGTCGAGGCCAAGCACGCCCAGGCCGAGGGCCAGGGCGCCGAAGCACAACACGAACACGAAGAAGAAGCTCATCACCGATTCGGCGACCGTGTCCGGGATCGGCTTGCCGTTGTAGTAGGCGATGAACACGCCATGCGGCCGCACCAGCCGCAAGGCCTGGGTGCGCGCCGTGGCGTACAGCACCTGAAAGCGGAAGATCTTGATGCCGCAGGTGGTCGAGCCAGCGCAGCCGCCGATGAACATCAGGAAGACGAACGCCGGCATGGCGAAATGGCCCCACAGGCCGAAGTCGGTGGTGACGTAGCCGGTGCCGGTCATGATGGAAACCGCGTTGAACGCGGTATGGCGCACCGCTTCCAGCGGCGGCACGCCGTTCTGCCAGCCGTGATAGACGGCCAACGTGGCCACGGCGATGACGATGATCGACAGGAACCAGCGCACCTGGCTGTCGCGCAACAGCGCCGCCGGATCCCCGCGCACCGCCTTCAAGTAGAGCACGAACGGCATGCCGCCGAGAATCATGAAGACGATGGCGATCCATTCGATGGGGAGGTTGCCGAAGTAGCCGATGGAGGCGTCCGAGGTGGAGAAGCCGCCGGTGGCGATGGTGGTCATCGCGTGGGTTATGGCCTCGAAGCCGTTCATGCCGGCGAACCCGTAGGCTGCGGCACAGATGAGCGTAAGGACAAAGTAGATGATGCCGATGCCGCCGGCGATCTCCGTGGCGCGCGGCATCGCCTTTTCCGACTTGTCCGACGATTCCAGGCGGAACAGCTGCATGCCGCCGACCTGCAACATCGGCAGCACCGCGACCGCCATCACGATGATGCCGATGCCGCCGAGCCATTGCAGCAGCGCCCGCCACAGCAAGATGCCCGGCGGCGCGTAATCGAGACCGACGATCACCGTCGAGCCCGTCGTGGTGATGCCCGACATGGCTTCGAAGAAGGCGTTGGGATAGGTGAGCTCCAGCTCGGAGAACGCGAACGGCAGCGCGCCGAAGGCGGCGATGACGATCCACGCCATCGTGGTCAGCACGAAAGCCTGGCGCAGGTTCAGCGACCGGCCGCGGGTCCGGTTGGTCAAGATGAGCGACACGCCGATGAACAGGGTCACCACGGCCGAGGCGGTGAACACCTGCCAGTCCGGATTGCCGACCGCGGCGTCGACCACGGCCGGGATCACCATGGCCGCCGCCAGCGTCGCCATCAGCAGCCCGCAGATGAACAGGATGGGCCGATAATCGATCAATGATCCATTGCCGCTCTACGGCGTCGGGCGGCGGCGCCCGGCCCGCCAGCGGCCCTTCAGTGACCGACCTTACCGATCATCGCCAGGAATTCGCGCCGCGTCGACGGATTCTCGCGGAAGGCGCCGATCATCCGGCTGGTCACCATGGCCACGTCAGCCTTGTGCACGCCGCGCGTGGTCATGCAGTGATGGTAGGCCTCGATCACCACGGCGACGCCTTGCGGTTCCAGGACCTGATTGATGGTGTTGGCGACCTGCGTCGTCATCTTCTCCTGAATCTGCAGCCGCCGGGCGTAGGCGTCGACCACGCGCGCCAGCTTGCTGATGCCGACGATCCGGCGATCCGGCAGGTAGGCCACATGCGCCTTGCCGATGATCGGCACCATGTGGTGCTCGCAGAACGACTCGACGCGGATGTCGCGAAGCACCACCATCTCGTCGTAGCCGTCGGTCTCTTGGAAGGTGCGCCGCAACTCCTCGACCGGGTCGATGGCATAGCCGCTGAAGAACTCCTCATAGGCGCGGGCCACCCGCGACGGCGTATCGATGAGCCCCTCGCGTTCCGGCTCGTCGCCGGCCCAACGGATCAACGTCCGCACCGCCGCCTCCACCTCCTCTCGGATCGGCTTCGGGCGCTCGCGGTCTTTCAGGTCGTCGGCGGCGAGCTTACCGCCGCCGGCGCGCAGGATGCTGGTCTTGGTCACGATGGGATCCCAAGCGGTTGCTCAAGGGCCAGGCTGCGCGGCCCGGCGATCAATGGACGCTGACCGGCTGATGCGGGCTGTCGAGCGAGAATGCCGGGATAGCGATGTCGAACAGCATGCCGTCATCGAGCTGCACTTGATAACTGCCGACCATGATGCCTGACGGCGTCGGCAGGGGCGTGCCGCTGGTGTATTCGAAGGTCTCGCCCGGGCGCAGCACCGGTTGTTCGCCGACGACGCCGGCGCCCCGAACTTCCTGTACGCGACCCTGGGAATCGGTGATCCGCCAATAGCGGGTCCGCAACTGCACGGTTTCGTCGCCGTTGTTCTCGATCCGCACCTGATAGGCCCAGACGAAATGATTGTCGGGCGGCGATGACTGTTCCTCGAGGTAGAACGGCGTCACCGAAACGGTAATGTCACGGGTCGTCTTGGCATAGATCATCGCACCCTCCCGGGCCGCTATCGCCAGCCCGTCGCACCGGACCGCGGCACGGATCCCGAGCCCGGGACGCAAGCCAGTATATAGGGGCTTCACACCGCCAGGGAAAGGCGAAAACCGGGCCGCGGCACGCGGCCCATGGCGCGCCGGCGCACGCCGCGGCGGATCGACGACGACGCCGGTTTAGCGAACTTCGATCTCGACTCGACGGTTTTCCTGTTCGCGCACGCCGTCCGGCGTGGGCACCCGTGGCCGGGTCTCACCGAATGCCGACGTGGCGATCGCGTCGACCGGGACGCCGCGCTGGATGAGGGCCGCCTTGGCGGCTTCCGCACGCCGCTGCGACAGGCGCTGGTTGTAGGCTTCGGGGCCGGACCGGTCAGCATGTCCGGCCAGCTCCACGATCGTCCTCTTACCTTCCTTGTAGGCCACGGCCACCTCATCGAGGATTCGCCCGGCTTGCGGGGTAATCGCCGCGCTGTCGAAATCGAAGAAGATGATGAACGACATCACCCGCGGCGGCGGCGGCGCCGGCTCGACCTTGACCATCGGCTTGGGCGGCGGCTCGGGCTTCACCATCGGCTCCGGCTTGGGCGGCGGCTTCGGCTTCATACCTTCCTCGAGCTCCTCCAGGGCCGCTAGGAAGGCATCCCGGCAGGCCTCGATTCGGTCGGTCTGCCAGGCTTCGTCCTGTTCCTCCAGCCAGCAGTCGTACTGAACCTGCGCCCGCGCCGCCAGATCGGGGAACTTTTCGGTGGCGTTCTTTGCGAACACGGCCATCAAGCGGTCCCGCGTCGGGGCCATGCCCGGCGTGCTGCGCTGCCAATTCTGCGGCAGTTCCGGCTCCGGCGCCTGACCGGCGGCGGCCATCAGGCCCTTCTCGGCCCACTCGTCGGCATCTACCCAGTCGTACTCGACGTCCGCCTCGTGATTGGCCAGCTCGAGATACTCCTTGTGCAACGCCTGCGTGAACGGCGTGCCACCACCGACTTCGGACTCGCGGAGGTCAATCAGGTCGAAGGTATGCATCTCGCAGCCCGCCAGGACCATCGTCGCCGCCACCACGACGCCCAGACCAAAGGTCTTCATGGCTTGAGCCTCCTCAATCCTGCTCCGGTTCAATGGCTGCGCTATCGGTATCGACACTCGACCCGCGCCCCAGACCGAGCCGGCGTTGCCCCAATCCAGTCCAACCTGACTCCGTACGGGGCCGCCATCAAGACCGCAGAATCGGTGAAGTCTAGCACAACGATCACGGTACGAGCACGGACTTATTTGCTTTTTTCCCACGCTGTTGCTTCTTCGCCACAAGCGCCGCAAGCAATCGTGCCGCTTGCCCGCTTGGGCAGAAATGATGTATCGAATTCCTGGGGAAATCGCTCCTGACTTGGCAGGGCGAGGCAAGCGGGGGATCTCGACGGCGGATTGGTCCTGATCGGGTCGGTTTCAAAAGCCGATACAGGCTCGCGGGCCGGCTCGATGTGTAGGTTGGGCCATCGCGGGCACCGGTTTCCTCGACCCGACCATCAATGGCGCCGGCAGCGGCATTCCCGGCGGGAGACACATGAGACGGCGTTTTACCACCGTCGCCAGTTGGGGGGTCGCGTCGGTGCTGGCCGTGGCGGCCTTGCTTCCGTCGCCCGCCGCGGCGCTAACCGGGCGCCAATACTACGAGGGCATCGAGGCCTATCGTAGCGGCGACTACGCGACCGCCTATGCCAAGCTGCTGCCGTTCGCCGAGCGCGGCATCGCCTCGGTGCAACACCGCATCGGCCTGATGACCTATCTCGGCGCAGGCGTGCCCGCGGACAAGCCGCGGGCGGCGCAATGGTACACCAAGGCGGCCGTCCAGGGGGCCGGCGAAGCGCAGTTGCGGCTCGGCGACATGTACCTGCGCGGCGACGGCGTGGAGAGGAATCTGGCGCTCGCCGCCTGGTGGCTCGAGCGCGCCGCCAATCAGGGCTACGGCAATGCCCAATACAACCTGGCCTACATGCACATCACCGGAGTGGGCCGGCCGAAGGACTACGTCAAGGCCTATGTCTGGCTCACTCGTGCCATGGCCCGCAACGAGGCGGCGGCGGCCGACTTGCGCCGGCAGCTGGCCGGGGCCATGTCGCCCGCCGAGGTGGAACTGGCGGCGAGGTTGGGGCGGGGCGTGGATCCGAGCCATGTCGGATTGGGCGTGCTGGTCAACCACGCCGGCTATGTGCTGACCGCATTGCATCTGGTGGATGGCTGCCGGTCGGTGACCACGCTCGACGGCGCCCGCCCGCAAGTACTGACCCGGGTCGGATACGACATTCGCGACAACCTGGCGCTGATGAAGCTGGCGCGGCCCAGGAGCGGCGCCACGGTGCCCTTACCCTGGGAGAAGGCGCTGCGGGGCGGGCAGACCGTCTACCACGCCGGGGTGCAGTCGAACGGCCCGCAGGCGCCACGGCTCACCATCGGCAAGGGCCGCGTCGAAGGCCTGGCCGGCCCGAATGGCGACCCTCGCTTCATCCGGCTCGCCGCCCGCACGGCCAGCGACGATTCTGGCGGTCCGGTCCTCGACGACCGGGGGCGGCTGATCGGCATCAGCCTCGGCTGGCAGCAGGTGCTGGCATTGACCGGCGCCCGAGGCGAGCTGCCGGAGCTGAACCACTTCGCGGTGAACGCGGCCATCGTCGGTGATTTCCTGGACTACTACCAGGTGACCCATGACCGGGCCAAGGGGGGTGCGGCCACCCTGGACGATGCCGGCGCCGTCGAGCGGATGCGGGCGGTGACGGTGGGGTTCGCCTGCCGACGCTGAGCCGTATCCCGCACGTGGAATCGCT
>JBHICX010000168.1:0-5472 GCA_046759805.1 Kiloniellales bacterium
GACACGTTAACAAACCCTTAATACCATAGGCCACTATGGCCGACTCCTGGCCTCCTGGCCTCCCGCTCCCCCACCCGGCCACCCATAGCATACGATCCCGTGGCCCGCCCCGGCGGACGGGCCGGGGGTGGCCGGGTGGGGGAGCGGGACGGGTCAAGATCAGGGACCGCTAGTATAACCTTGCGACCCATTGGTTCCGGCAATGAAGGCTGTGCGGCGCGGCGACGCGAGCCGGGCGAAGACATGCCTACGGGCCGTCTTGCCCGACCGCGACCTTAGGCGCCCAGCGGTTCACTCGGCCGCCTGCGGCTCGGCCAGGCTGAACCTGGCCCGGTCCGGCGGCCTATGGCCGCGCAACCGATCGTGCCAGTTGCCCAATCGGTCGAGGCGATTGTAGTAGATGAACTGCGCCGAGCGGCGGATCAGCAGGCCGTCCCTCACCTCCTCCTGGTACTGATAGCCGGCCCAGGCGTTGCAGTTCTTGCAGAACGGCACCTTGTCCCACTGCCCGGTTTCGTGGAAGTGACGGACCCGGCCGAACCTCTCCCCGTGCCAGACGGCCTCGACGCCCTCGGCGAACACGTTGCCCATCACCTCGGTGCCGAAGCTGTCGAAGCAGCAGATTGACACGTCCCCGTTGGAGTGGATCGGCATGGTCTGATAGAGCGCGTGGCACGGCACGCGCTTGTCCGGCACCTTGATGCCAGTCAGACGGCCGTCCTCGTACACCGCGCCGACGCGGACCACGTCGACGATCCGAGTCCAGTAATCGACAAACTCGTCGAGTTCGTGCTGGTTCTCTTCCTGGACCGTGAAGCTGACCCCGATGCGCGGGTATGTGGCATCGCCGCGCACCCGCAACATCATCATGAGGTTGCGCTTGATCTTGTCCAGTTTGTCCACGCCCCGCACCTTCTTGAGCGTCTCAGGGGTGGTCGAGTCGAGGCTGAAGAAGATCGAGTCGAGCTTCACCTCGACGAAGAATCGGGCCAGCGCCTCGGTGAGGGTGAGCCCGTTGGTGTTCATGGCCACGGTGATGCCGCGCTTTTTCATATCGCTGACATGGGCGCGCAACTCCCTGGCCAGCAGTGGCTCGCCCCACATGCTGGGCTGCATCAGGGGACTGGCGTGCATCACCTCGTCCATGATCTCCCGCGCCTGATCGACCGTCATGGTGCCGATCTTGGCCTTGACCGCGTCGCGGTCATCGGAGCCGTGCAAGAGGCACATCGGGCATCTCAGGTTGCAGGCGCCGTGCAGGTCGAGGAGCAGGCGCTCGGGCACCTCGGGGACCGGCAGCGGCGCCTGCGTCGAGACCTCTGGCGCTGCCTCGCGGCGGCGGATTTTCTGCTGCATGACGCTCCCCCCTTGGCGCCCGGACCCGGAAGTCGGCTCGGGCCGACAAACTATGGACACGTGTATCTTCCTGTCAACAGGCACGCCGCCCGTGCCCCTCGGGTCACAGGGACATGTCGTTCCCCCGGTCGGAGATCGAAAACGGGACCGGCCTACATCATCCGATAGCGTTGGCCCGGGCGGGCGATGATGGCGTCGGGGCGATCGCGGAGCCGCTCGGTCACCACCTCGACCATCGCCGACGCCGGGAACCCCAGACAGATGGAGTTGTCGCAGCGGAATGCCTTCAGCCTCCCGGTCGCCGCCAGACGGTCTTGGAACTGCCAGTAGTCGCGCGGCAGAAAGAGGTGCCGGCGCAGCCGCACCGTCACCTGTCCGCCATGGCGGTCGCGACAGGTATAAGACTCACATTGCTCCGGTGGCCGCAGGTACAGCTCGGGTGCGATCATCTCCTCGACATGATGGATGAGGGTGCAGCAATCCATGCCCACCCCCATCATCACCACGTGAGCGCCGTCTCCGGCCAGCAAGCCGAACGGGCTCAGCGGCGAGCAGGGTGTTTCGTCCAGGTAATGGGAGCCCAACAGGTGGTCGACGCGCGCCCCTCGCCCCGCCACCGAGTGGGTCGGGTGCAGGCTGCGCCGGCTGGCGTGCCGGCGCCGGAACCTCTCGGTGAGGATGCCGGTGTTGGACGGGGTCTCCAGCTCGTCGAAGAACGGCTTGTCGGGCTTGACGAAGCGCCACGACATGGTGGGCATGAGCAGGGTTCCCGGTGCCATATAGTCGATCAGGGCATCGAGCGCCGCATCGGCGTCGTAGCCGTCGCGGGCGAAGCCCTTGAAGGCAGAATGAACCAAGAGGGTGGCGTCGCGCGGCACCTCCAGGGCCTCGAGCATGCGCTGGATTACCGCCGCCTTGTCGGGGCTCGTCACCTTAGTTGCGAACAACGAGGTTCCCCTTAACCCGGCCATCGAGCCCTAGAGCCGCTGAAGGCTCGTGCTGGCCGAGGGTTACGCCGCCGTGGAGGCCGAAAACGATCATGCCAGGCCCTTCGCCCCGCCACCGAGCCGGCCGGCCGGCCGCTCAACCGCGTCGCCCGGCGAAACCACAAAATAGTCTTCCACCTTGGCGATGGCCACCGCGATGTCCTCGGCCTCGCGCCGGCCGTAGTTCTCGTTCAGGTACAGATTGAAGGATCGGTCGCGGATGTCGCGGGCGTTGGGGCAGTCGAAACCGTCGGCGAGATACCGCTTCACCCACGGCCATTCGCAGACCACGTACTGATAATGCGGGTTGAGGCCGATGCCCTCGGCACGCACCGCCTCGGCGAAGGTGCGCTTGGTGCAGGAGAGCCGGTCCGCGTCGACCAGGACCGGATGGAAGAACGGCGAGTCGTCCGGCGAATGCGGGCACGCCCGGCACGCCGCCGAGCGGGTCTCGATTAGCTCCGCCGCCTCGGCCACGAAGGCGGTGCGCCGCCTGATCGTCTCCGGCAGGCGCTCGAGCGAGGCCAGGCCGATGGCGCAGGACAGTTCGTCGGCGTGCAGGTTGAGCGCCGGAAACAGAAAGCCCGTGGGGTCGCGATCGTCGAAGTCCGGGCGCCAGCGCGGTTTGCCCCGGTCGGCGTGGGCCAGCGCCCGCCGGTAAAGCTCCCTATCGCGGGTGAACACCACACCGCCGCAACCACCCGTGATGTGCGCCTTGCGGTACATGGTCGAGAACGCCGCGATGTCGCCGAAGGTACCCACCGGCTGCCCGGAGTGGCGGGCGCCGTGGGCCTGGCTGCAGTCCTCGATCACGCGCAGGCCGCGCGCCGAGGCCTCGGCCACGATGCCGTCGATCCCGGCCGCCCGGCCGGCGGCGTGCACCACCAAGACGGCGCAGGTCCCCGGCGTGAGCCGCGTCAGCATCTCATCGACGCCCATGTTGTAGCTGCCGGGCGCGCTGTCGGCGAGGCGCGGCACCAGGCGGTTGAGGATGATGGCGCTCAAGGTCCCGGGATCGGTGATCGGCGACACCAGCACCTCGCCGCCTTGCGGCAGGTCGAGGGCGGCCAAGGCGACGTACAGGGCCGCGGTGCCGGTCGCCACCGCGTCCGCGTAGCCGCCGTCCATCGCCTCGGCGAAGGCGCGGCAGTACCGTTCTTCGAAGTGTCCCTGATAGCCCGGATCCTCGCCGCCCGACTGGTAGTAGGCGAGCGCCTCCTCGATCATCTTGCGCTCCTCCGGGCCGACGGCGAACCGCGGGGGCATCGGTTCTCGGCGGACGGGCTCGCCACCGTGAACCGCCAGCTCCGCCATCTTGACCGCCTGCCCCATGGCTCAGCCTCCGTTCAGACCCGCGATGATCGTATCGGCATCCAGCCCGTGCGCGGCGCGCAGCTCGGCATGGCTGCCAAAGGCGTGGATGAAGGCGTCTTTGAGCGAGAACGCGACCACCTCGCAATCGACGCGGTTGTCCCAGGCGATCTCCTTTACCCGGGGCCCGAGGCCACCGTAGGGGGAATGTTCCTCGATCACCACCACGCGGCGATGCGAGCGCAGCGCCTCGACGATGCCGGCGACGTCGAGAGGCTTCAGGGTATGAACCGAGACCACCGAAGTCGTCTGACCCTGGGCCTCGAGCCGGTCGGCCACGTCTGAGGCCAGTTTGACCGTCGGGCCGTAGGACAGGATGCAGCCGTCCCGGCCTTTCCTCAGATACCGGATTCGGCCGACCACGAACCGATCGGGCGCATCCGCCGTTAGCTCCGGCTCTCCGGCCTTGCCCAGGCGCAGGTACACCGGGCCCTCGTTGTCGCGCGTGCAATAGGTCGTGGCCTCCCTGACCTCGGCCGGGTCGCACGGTGCGATGACCGTCATGTTGGGCATCGCCGTGGCGATGGCCACGTCCTCCTGGGCATGGTGGGTGCCGCCCAGGGTCGAATAGGTGACGCCGCCGCCAATGCCGACCAGGGTGACGGGAAGCTCCTGGTAGCAGAGGTCGGAGCGCACGAACTCGAAGGGACGGTAGAGCGTGAAGGTGGCGATCGTGTAGGCGAAGGGACGCAGACCGCGGAGCGCCATCCCCGCGGCGATGCCGATCATCGACTGCTCGGCGACGCCCGTATTGATGAAGCGCTCGGGAAATTCCTCGCGGAAGCGGGCCATGGAGCCGGCGGGCGAGATGTCGGCGACCACGACGCAGAGCCGCGGATCCTCGCGGGCGAGCGCGTAGAAGGTGTCGGCGAAGGTGTTCCTCACGACGACACCTCCCTAAGCTCCTCGATCGCGCGGGCGTACTCCTCGGGAGAAGGCGACCGGTAGTGCCAGATCGGAACCCCCTCCATGTAGGCGACGCCCTTTCCCTTTATGGTCCGGCCGATGAGCATGAACGGGCGCCCGCCCTCTCGCCCCGTGACCGCGTCGAACACCGCGCCCGCGTCGTGGCCGTTCACCCCCACGGCCTCCCAGCCGAACGCGCGCACCTTCTCGACCACAGGATAAAACCGGGGGTGGGTCTCGCTGGTCCGCCCGAGCGTCTGGAAGTCGTTGAGGTCGACGAAGGCGACGAGCTTGTCGAGATCGAGGTTCGCCGCCATCATCATCGCCTCCCAGGTCGACCCTTCCTGCATCTCGCCGTCGGAGAGCACGACGAAGATGCGGCGGTCCTCGCCCTTGAGTAAGTCCGCGTAGGCCATGCCGGTGGCGATGGCCATGCCGTGGCCGAGCGACCCGGTCGACGCCTCGATGCCCGGCACCCCGTAGTCGGGATGGGCGCCGAGCCGCCCCTCGGTCGTACAGTACTGGTCGAGGTCGTCCGCGGACAACACGCCCAGGTCCTCCAGGATCACGTACTGGGCCAGGCAGCCGTGGCCCTTGGACATCAAGAAGGTGTCGGGCGAGGTCCCGTCGCCGTCCCGACGCATTAGCCCGTGGTAGATGCAGTCCACCATCTCCAGGCAGGAGAACGCCGGCGCTACGTGCAGCGCCGTCACCTGCTGCGATATGTCGAGGATGCGCCGGCGGTAGCCGAGGCAGCGCCGCCGCGCCGCCGCCGCATCAAAGCGGTTGCCGCGTTCAGACGCGCTCCTGGCCAGTGCCTTGTCCATGGACCGCCGTTCCCTACCCGCGCAGG
>JBHICX010000169.1:0-5451 GCA_046759805.1 Kiloniellales bacterium
GCCGGGGTCGGGGTGCCGCAGCTGACCGCGATTCTGGACGCCGTCGAGGCGGCGGCCGACAGCGGCGTGCCGATCATTGCCGACGGCGGGATCAAGTTCTCGGGCGACCTGGCCAAGGCGATTGGTGCCGGCGCCAGCTGCGCCATGGTCGGCTCGCTGTTGGCCGGCACCGATGAGAGCCCGGGCGAGGTGTTCCTGTATCAGGGCCGCTCGTACAAGTCCTACCGCGGCATGGGCTCGGTGGGGGCGATGGCCCGTGGCTCGGCCGACCGCTACTTCCAGCAGGAGGTGCAGGACATGTTCAAGCTGGTGCCGGAAGGTGTGGAAGGGCGCATCCCCTACAAGGGGCCGGCCAGCAACGTGATCCACCAGCTGGTCGGGGGCCTGCGCGCGGCGATGGGCTACACTGGCCACGCCACCATCGCCGAAATGCAGGGCAACTGCGTGTTCCAGAGGGTTACCGCGGCAGGGCACCGGGAGAGCCACGTGCATGACGTGACGGTGACCCGGGCGGCGCCGAACTACCGCGGCGAGGCCTGAAAGCCGGCCGGCCGCGGGCGCCCGAAGCCGGTCGCGGGCGCTGGCCTGCGGCGCCCGATGACCGCGGCGCGGAATCGTGGTAAGCCGTGCGGCCATGGCCAAGGTCCGCAAGGCACGAGCGGCGGATGCCACGGCGATTGCCCGGGTCTATATCGAGACCTGGCGATCGGCCTATCCGGGGATGCTGCCCAAGCGGGTTCTGATCGCCATGTCGGTTGCCCGTCAACGGGCGGCGTGGCGGCACGCGATTGCGGCGCAACGCGGGTCCGAGGCGGTGCTGGTGGCCGAGGAGGGCGGCGACCGGACGATCGGCTTCGCCAGCTGCGGGCGCTCGAGGTCGCGCCTTCATGCTTATGGCGGCGAGATCTTTACCCTCTACGTGCTGCCGGATCACCAGGGGCGGGGCCACGGGCGGTCCCTGCTGCGGGGCTGCTTCGGTCATCTGCTTGCCCACCGCCTCGGCTCGGCATTGGTCTGGGTCCTGGCCGACAATCCGTCGCGCTTCTTCTACGAGGCGATGGGCGGGCGGCGGGTGGCCGAAATGACCGAACCGCTATGGGGCGCGCGGGTGCCGCAAATTGCCTATGGCTGGCCGGACCTGACGCACGCCGTGGCTGCGGGCGGCCCCTGCGCCGACAAGGTGGGGTAATTGCCGGGCCGCGAGGCGCGGCCGCGGGCTCCGGCGGCAGCCGGCGGACAGCCTCGATCAAACCATGCCGGGCCTAGCGCTGCCAACGAGGGCGGCGGCGGTGTTTGACATAGAAACGGACCACACGCACGGCGAGCATGTAGGAAACGACGCCGGCGACAGGCGCCAGGATCGCCGAACCGACGATGATCTCGGCGCCTAGCGCGTTCCAGATCTGGACCACCACATCGAGGCTCCGGTTGAGCCAGTCCGTCGCCAGTGCGGCGTCACGCCCGACTATGTCGTTGCGAAATTTGTCGAATGGCAGGAATTCCAGCGATTGGTTCAACGCCAGGGCGCCGGCGACGTAATAGGTGTAATAGAGCGGAATCATGGTCACCGGGTTCGACACCCAGGTCCAGCCAAGCGCCAGCGCCAGACTGAACTGCCAGCGAAACAGGGTTCGGGCGATCCACCAGATGATGAATGTGAGAAGCATCTGAACGCCCACCGTGGGCGTGAAACCCACCACCGTGCCGACCATGGTGCCGCGCGCGATGACGGCCGATGAATTCTGGTCACGCTTGATCGGCAACACGAGTTGGTAATAGATCAGGCGCGCTAACCTCCAGGGCCAGCGCGCCTTGTACCGCCGATCACCGACGAAGGACTCGAGGCGCCGCAACAACTGGGTCGTCTCCTCAGCGAATCGTACTAAATATCACTTATGACACGCGCGTGGCGACGACTTTAACGCCAACGCCGTCGAGAGAGGGGCCTTGCGCCCGGTTAGAAGCTCCGAGGGATGACCACCTCCGCCGACGCGCTGGTGCGGCTCCCGTACCGGTAGACGCGTTTTCGAATCTCCTCGGACGCGACGCAGCACCCGCTGCGTGCGAGGGCGCAGCAAGCCCGTCGGCCTCGAGCTTCGCCTCGGTCTCGCCGATGACGTATTGCTGGCCCGGCAAGTGGCAATCGGAGCCGACCGCCCAGCCGATGTTCTCGCCGCGCAAGCGCCGGGCTCAGTTGCGCGCGTCGATCGGTACGTAGGGCCGCTTCGTGGGGCCGGTGTAGAGCTGCCGCGGGCGGCTGATCTTCTGGTTCGGATCCTCGACCATCTCGGCCCACTGGGCGATCCAGCCCACCGTGCGCGCCAGCGCGAACAGCACGGTGAACATGCTGGTCGGGAACTGCATCGCCTTCAGGATGATGCCCGAGTAGAAATCGACGTTCGGGAACAGCTTTCGCTTGACGAAGTAATCGTCCTCGAGCGCGATGCGCTCCAGCTCCAGCGCCAGTTCCAGCAACGGATCGTTCTCGACGCCCAGCTCGCCCAGGACCTCGTGACAGGACTTGCGTAACACCGCCGCGCGCGGGTCGTAGTTTTTGTACACCCGGTGCCCGAAGCCCATCAGGCGAAACGGGTCATTCTTATCCTTGGCGCGCTTAATGAATTCCGGTATGCGGTCCTTGCTGCCGATCCTTCTCAGCATCCTGAGCACCGCCTCGTTGGCGCCGCCATGGGCCGGCCCCCACAGCGAGGCGATACCGGCGGCAACGCAGGCGAACGGGTTGGCCCGGCTCGAGCCTGCGGTGCGCACCGTCGAGGTCGAGGCGTTTTGCTCGTGATCCGCATGCAGGATGAACATCCGGTCCATGGCGCGGGCCAGCACCGGGTTCATCTTGTATTCCTCGCACGGCACCGAGAACGTCATGTACAGGAAGTTCTCGGCGTAATTCAGGTCATTGCGCGGATACACGAAGGGCTGTCCGGTCGAATACTTGTACGCCATCGCCGCGATGGTCGGCATCTTGGCGATCAGCCGATGCGTCGCCACCATGCGCTGGTAAGGATCGTTGATGTCGGTCGAGTCATGGTAGAAGGCGCTCATCGCGCCGACCACCCCGACCATGATCGCCATCGGGTGGGCGTCGCGCCGGAAGCCGCGGTAGAAGTAGATCATCTGCTCGTGCAGCATGGTGTGATAGGTGATGGTGGTCGCGAACTCCTCCTTCTCCGCGCGATTCGGCAGCTTGCCGTAAAGCAGCAGGTAGCAGACCTCCATGAAGTCGCTGTGCTCCGCCAGCTCCTCGATCGAGTAGCCGCGGTGCAGCAGCATGCCTTTCTCGCCGTCGATGAAGGTGATCTTCGACTCACAGCTGCCGGTCGACGTGTAGCCTGGATCGTACGTGAAGCAGCCGGTCTCTTTGTACAGCGTTCGAATGTCGATCACGTTCGGGCCGTCGGAACCGCGCAGCACCGGCAGCTCGCATTGCTGACCCGTGCGGTTGACGATCAGGGTGACCGTATCCGTTTGCTCCGGCTGCACGACGTCGGGCGTAGGGGATGTTCGGCTCATGGCATCTGACTTCCCTGAAAACGTTCGATGATACCGCCTTCAGGCGGTTCCTGAGTTCAGCTTAAGGATAGACAGTCGGGCGCCGATAAGCAATTTGTCAGATCGACGCGGCGGCGCCGGTCATGCCAGCACGTCTTCGATTCGCCCCAGTACCTGATCGCGGCCCAGGATCGCCATCACCTCGAAGATTCCCGGCGATTCGGTGGTCCCGGTGAGCGCCGCCCTGAGCGGCTGGGCGATGGATCCGAGCTTGCCGCCCCGACTCTCGGCCATGCCGCGCACGCAGGCCTCCAGGGCCTGCTGATCCCAGGCCTTGAGTGCCGCGAGTTCGCGGTGCAGAAGGCGCAGCTCGGCGCGCCCCTCGGTATCGAGCAGCTTGGCCGCCTTCGGGCTCAGTGTGATTGGCCTTTCCATCACATAGAACATCGAAATTTCAGAGAGCTGCTGCAATGTTTTTGAGCGTTTTGTTAAGCTTGTCATGGCCTGCGCCAGGCGTTCCCGGCCGACCGCGGGGACCTCGTGGCCGAGCGTCGCCTCGATTCTGGGAACAATCATCGCGACCAACCGCTGATGCTCGGTCTGTCGTAGATAATGGGCGTTGAGATTGGCCAGCCGGTCCAAATCGAAACGCGCCGGGGAGCGCCCGATTCCATCCAGGTCGAACCAGGCGATGGCCTCGTCGGTGCCGATGATCTCGTGGTCGCCGTGCGACCAACCGAGCCGCAGGAGATAGTTGCGCAGGGCTTCCGGCAGGTAGCCCATCTCACGATAGGCTTCGAGCCCGAGCGCGCCGTGGCGCTTCGACAGCCGGGTGCCGTCACGACCGTGGATCAGCGGCACGTGGGCGAACACCGGCACCTCCCAGCCGAGCGCGCGGTATAGCTGGGTCTGGCGAAACGCGTTGGTCAGGTGGTCGTGGCCGCGGATCACGTGGGTGATCCCCATGTCGTGGTCGTCGACCACCACCGAGGCCATGTAGGTCGGCGTGCCGTCGGCGCGCAGCAAGACCATGTCGTCGAGTTGATCGTTGGCGACCCGGACCCGCCCCTGTACCGCGTCGTCGATGACCGTCTCGCCGTCGCGTGGCGCCTTGAACCGGATCACCGGTGCGACGTCGGGTGGCGCCTCGAACGCATCCCGGTCGCGCCAGCGGCCGTCATAGCGCTCCGGCCGGCCTTCGGCCTCGGCCTTGGCCCGCATTTCGGCCAGCTCGGCCGGCGTGCAATAGCAGTAATACGCCCGGTTCGCCGTCATGAGCTGGCGCGCCGCCTCGGCGTGACGTGCCGCATTGCGCGACTGGAAGACCGGTTCCCGGTCCCAGTCCAGGCCCAGCCATTCGAGGCCGTCGATGATGGCGTCGATGGCCTGCGGGGTCGAGCGTTCGCGGTCGGTGTCTTCGATGCGCAGCAGGAATTGGCCGCCGTGATGGCGTGCGAACAGCCAGTTGAACAGGGCCGTACGCGCGCCGCCGATATGGAGGAAACCGGTAGGAGACGGGGCAAATCGCACGGTGACCGCCATGGCGGTGCGTCCTCTAGCACATCGCGGAACCAAGCCACAATGCCACCCGACCCAGGCGCGAACCTGGAAGGCCGCCGGCATATTTTCGCTTGCCCGGTTCGCGCCGGTTCCGGATGCCCGTATGATGCCCTGGGGGAAATGGGCGGGGACAGGACACCGCAAATGACGGCGCTTGCACGGGCGTTCGGCGAATGGCTTTCCGGCGGCTATAGGGGCCGCCTGGTCCGCCTCGTCGGCGCGGAGCGCGAGCGATGGGCGCTGTGGCTGCCGGTCGGCGTGGGCGCCGGCGTCGTGGTTTATTTCTCGCTCGCATGGGAGCCGCCGTGGTGGCTCGGCCTCGCGGTGCTGGCCGCGGTGTTGGCGGTCGCCGGGCTGTTGGCGGCGGCGAGGCCGGCCTGGCGT
>JBHICX010000170.1:0-5447 GCA_046759805.1 Kiloniellales bacterium
ATCTGCGTGATGCAGGACCCGCGGGGGCGGTTTTCCGGGGTCCAGCAGATCTTCCTCGACGGGCCGGCCCTGGCGCCGGTGCACCCGGTCAAGATGACCTTGGGCGACCCCGGCGTGATTCGCCTGGCGGGGCTCCAGGACGGCACCCTCACGGTGGCCAACGACGTGGAGACCGCGCTTCTGTTGCTCAGCGCCAGTCCGACGCGCCCGGTCTGGGCGGCGATCGGCGGGACTGGCCTGCGCCGGCTCACTCCGCCGCCGCGGATCAGGCGGGTCGAACTGGGCCTGCGGCAAGACCAGGTGGACCGGCGGGCGGCGGCGGCGCTGACGCAACGTTTGCTGCAGGAGGGCCGCGACGTACGCTGGTTCGAGCCGCCGACGCCCGGGCCGGCGCCGGACCCCGGGCTCGAAGAGGCCGCCGGCTAACGGCGGCTTAGAGCGTCATCCGTTCCGGCGGCTCCAGCCCACGATTCCACGTGAGTGGATATTGCTCTAAGGGAAACTTTTCAGCGCCGGCCCGGATGGTCCAGCGCACAGGCCCTGAAGCCGGCCTCGATCTCGGTGCGGGCGATGTCGCGGACCACGAACACCATCAGCGAACGCCGATCCTCCGTCGGCCAGGCGGGCAGTGGTATGGGCTGGTGGAACAAATGCTGCACCCCGTGGATCACCACCGGCGCATCCACCCCGGCCAGGTTGAGAAGGCCCTTCACCCGCAGCAGGTCCTCGCCATAACAGCCGATCAGTTGGCCCAGCCAATCGTCGGTCCGCTCCCACACCAACGGCGCCTCGGACGCCAGGGCGAAGGTCCGGATCTGGCCTTGGTGCCGATCGCCGCCGCCGTCGTATGCGTCGCCGGCGCGCTCGCAATGCGCCACCGCTTCGCCGCAAGACTCCCGGTCCGGGTCGTCCGCGGTGCCGAGCCAACATCTGAGGTTGGGCTGGCGATCGGTCGGATCGAAGGGCCCTATTCCGAACAGGCATTCCGGGGCCACCTGGCCCTGCACCGCCCGGATCATCGGCGCCCGGGGGTTGAGGCGTCTGAGCCGTTCCGTTAGCGCCGCCATCGCCCGCGCCCCGGTCAGGTCGGTCTTGGTCACCACCAAGTGATCGGCCAACGCCACCTGTTTCACCGACTCCGGTTGACAGTCCAGCTGCCGCTCGGCGTTCAACGCGTCCACCGTGGTCGCCACGCTGTCGAGCCGGTAGTAACCGTTGAGCCACGGATGACAGATCAGCGTCTGGATGATCGGCGCCGGGTCGGCGAGCCCGGTGGTTTCGAAGATCACCCGGTCGAATGGCGCTATCTCGCCCTGCAAGCGGCGATCCATCAGTTGGCACAGGCAGTCGATCAAATCACCGCGCAGGGTGCAGCACAGGCAGCCGCTGCGCATGACGAAGATCTCGTCCCGGATGGCGGCGAACAACGGGTGATCCAGGCAAATCTCGCCGAACTCGTTGATGATGACCGCGGTGCGGCGCAGCCCGGCGCGACACAATAAGTGATTGAGCAGCGTGGTCTTGCCGCTGCCGAGGAAGCCGGTGACGACCGATACCGGCACAAGTTGACACGAGGCTTGCGCGTCGAGGTCGCTCATCCGCCGCACAGTTCCTTTCGCCCCCGCACCCCGTCCCCACCGGCCGGCACCGGCTCGCCGGATCGAGGCTTGTCAACTTAGCTGGGAACGACAAGCCTTCACGTCAACGTGCATTCCTCGCAAAATTGGGGCGCCGGTCCGGCTGTGGCGGCGTGGCCGACCGCCGCGCCGCCGCCGGCGGCTCGCGCCCGCGACGTCAGATCGGAATCTCGATGTCGCCCAGCCGACTCGTCAGCTTCTGGTTCTCGGCGTAGTCCACCGGCACGGCGATCAGGGCCGGACCCTCCTGCGCGAAGGCTTCCTTCAGCGCCTGCGGAAGCTCACCCGCCGCGCTCAGCGTGCGGCCCCACATGCCGAAGGACCGCGCCAACAGCTCGAAATCCGGATTGCCGAAGGCCAGATCGGAATGGCGGCCGTCGAAATGGTTCTGCTGCTTCCATTTGATCAGCCCGTACTCGCCGTCCACCCAGACCATGATCACGCACTTGGTGCCGAGTCGCACCGCCGTCTCCAGGTCCTGCACGTTCATCAGGAACCCGGCGTCGCCGGCGATGGCCAGCACATTGCGGTCGGGATGGGCTAGCTTGGCGCCGATGGCCCCGGGCATCGCGAAACCCATGGTGCAGAATCCGTTGGAAATGAGGCAGGTATTGGCCTCCTCGCACTGGTAGTAACGGGAGATCCACATCTTGTGGGCGCCCACGTCCGCCAGCACGATGTCCTCGGCGCCCATGAACTGGCGCACGTCGTACAGGATCTTCTGCGGCTTCATCGGGAACCCGGTGTCGTCCTTCTCCATCATGAGATCGTCGAGGATGGTCTGGCGCAGCTTGCCACGCTGGCGCACGTCGAACAGCGGCAGGTTCCCTTCGAAGCGGGCGTTCAGCTCCTCGTTGATCTGCCACAGGGCGTCGGCGATGTCGGAAACCACGTCGACGTCGACCGGAAAGGCCAGGTCGATTTCCGCCGGGGTGAAGTCGATATGCACGATCTTCTTGCCGCCGCTCTTGTTCCAGAGAGCCGGCGTGTATTCCACCAGGTCATAGCCGACGGCGATGATGGTGTCGGCGTCGTCGAGGGCCAGGCTGATATAGTCGCGGCCCTGCAGGCCCACGGTGAACAGTGAGTGCGGGTCGCTCCAGGGCACTGCCCCTTTGCCCATGAAGGTGTTGCACACGCCGATGCCGGTCTTGTGGGCGAACCGGCGCAGCTGCTTGGCGGCGCGCTTGCGCACGGCGCCGTTGCCGGCCAGCACCAGCGGCTTCTTGGCGGCGGCGATGATGTCCACCGCCTGCGACACCGCCTTGTGGTCGGCCGCAGGCCGGCGGGTGCGGACCACCGGGATCGGCGAGCCGGTGACGCTTTCCGCCGCCAGGTCCTCGGGCAGTTCGATATGCACCGCGCCGGGCTTCTCGGTCTCCGCCACCTTGAACGCCTTGCGCACCACCTCCGGAATGTTCTCCGGGTGGTACACCGTCTGCGCCCACTTGGTGACCGGCCGAAACATCCCGACCACGTCCATCGCCTGATGGCTTTCCTTGTGCAAACGCCGGGTATCGGCCTGGCCGGTGATCACCACCAGCGGCGCCCGGTCCATGTTGGCGTCGGCGACGCCGGTAATCAGGTTGGTGGCCCCCGGACCGAGCGTGCCCAGGCAGACGCCCGACTTGCCGGTCAGCCTGCCGTAGGCATCGGCGATGAAGGCGGCCGCCTGCTCGTGGCGGCACAGCACGAACGCGATCGGGCTGTCAATGAGCGAGATCATGACGTCGGCGTTCTCCTCGCCCGGAACGCCGAAGATGTGGGTAACGCCCTCGTTCTCCAGGCAGCGAACGAACAAGTCTGATGCCTTCATGACCCTGCCTCCCCCCATGGCGACTTCGTGGTGCCGGCGCCGGACCGCGCCGGGAGATCAGTATCCGGGGCCGGCGCAATGCGGTCAACAGCCGGGAGACGCCCCTGTTGATGCCCCTGGGAGCATCGTAGGATCTTGCGCGCCGGGCCGGTTTCGGCCAACACATGGGACCAGTTCGACCGGACTCGCGCGGGGTGCCGCGCCGGGCGCTAGCGAAGGGAACCGTCATGAGCAAGCCCAAGGATGCCCATCTTGAGATCTCGGCCATAAAGGAGCGACTAGGCCAACTGGAGCGCCGGCAGCGCCGCTGGCGGTGGACCGGCCTGGTTGCCGCCGCCGGCGTCGTCCTGGCGCTCCTTCTCGGGTCCCTGAGCCGCCCGTCGAGTGCCCAGCGAGACGTGATCGCCGCCCGGCGGATTGCCATCACCGATGTCGAGGACAGGCAACGCATCGTGCTCGGGCTGGTGGACGGCGTCGGGCCGGCGCTGGTGTTCTACACCAATGAGGGCCAGGCCCAGATGATGCTGACCGGCGAAGAGACCGGCCCGGCGATCTACATGTACGACGCCAGTCTCACACTGCGCTCGCGGCTGCAGTTCAACGAGGCGATCGGCCCGAGCGTGGTGTTCAGCGACCCGGCCGGGCGTGATCGCGCTGTCCTGGCACTCATACAGGAAAAGCCGGGCCTGTCGCTCTACGACGCCGAAGGCAAGCCAATCTGGAGGACTCCGTGACGGCCCCGCGGCCATTCGGGAAAGGCGGCGGCGAGATACATCCGATGGTGTTGAGGTGTGACGCGGATCACAGCCTTGGGCCGCGCTAAGCCGCTATAGATGGGGGACCACCTCTCGCGAACTCCAAGGCCCGCCTGGCGCACCCGGCGGGCCCCTATTTCGGCTTCCTTTCGTCTTCGCGCGCAAGCCGCCAACAACGGCGGGGCGAAGCGAAGGGCCTGACGCACGCCGGGCCCCTCGCCAATGGGAAAGTCTGGTCCTTTATCCGCCCCGTTCCGCCAACCCGCGGCCGGCTTACTTCATCGCCGCCTTGGCCTTCCAAGAGGGCATCGGATAGACCACCTCGCAGGAAGCCAGCTCGAACGGGTAGATCGTGCAGTACTCGCCGTTCTGCACCTGCTGCAGGATTCCCCGCGAGAGCATGTTGTGGCCGTCGGGTCCGAACTTGATCCCCTTCCAGGGCACGATTAGCTTGTCCGGCGGAATGTTGGTTTCCGTCAGTGCCACACGGATCTTTTCCGGCTCGGTGGAGCCGGCCCTGTTGATGGCATCCGCGAGCGCCAGGAACCCGGTAAAGGCCCGCACCGGGACATCGGAGAGGTCGCGCCCCCCGGAAAGCTTCTTGAAGCGCGCGTTCACCTTGCTGATCAAGGGGATCGTATTGGCCAGATCATCGTTGTACGGGTTGCGGGTGATCGCGCCTTCCGCGTCCTTACCCATGGTCGGCAGGAATTTGGAGTCGGTATAGCCTGCGTTCTGGGCGATCAACAGCTTGGGGTTGTAGTCGAGCTCCTTTGCCGTGCGCAGGAACAGCATGGCGTCTGAGGTGTAGGACGACGGCAGGAACACGTCCGGCGCGGCCGCCTTGATCCGTTGCACCTCGGAGGTCAAGGACGTGGTCGTGGCGCGATAGGCGATCTTGGTCACCACGTCGTAGCCGCCGGCCTCGGCCAACTCTTTCTGTACGGCGCCACTGCCCGTACCCCACTCAGTATCCTCGTGGAAGATAGCGACCGAACCCAGCTTGACTCCCTTCTTCTTCTGGAAGTCCCTCATGAAATCGAACATGAGCCCGGTGAACTCCCCGTCATGCGGGGTGGTGCGGAAGAACCATTTGAACCCACGCTTCGACAACGCGGGCGAGGTGGATTCCGCGTTCAGGTAAGGAATCTGGTGGCGTTCCGCGACCAGGCTCGCGGTCTTCGTGACGCTGCTGTAGTACGCGCCAAAGAGGGCGTGCACTTTCTCCTGGGTGATCAT
>JBHICX010000171.1:0-5415 GCA_046759805.1 Kiloniellales bacterium
AGGCCGGCCTGGCGTGGCGCCTGCCTGATCGGGGTCCTGATGCTCGGGTCAATGGCGTCCGGCTTTGCCGTGGCGCAGTGGCGCACGGCTTGGGTCACCGCGCCGACCCTGTCGCGCAGCGTCGGGCCCGTCGAGCTCGTGGGCCAGGTGGTCGGTGTCGAAAGGTTGCCCAAGGGTGTCCGCCTGGTCCTGGATCGGCCGCGGATCCCCGGTCTGGCGCGCGGCGACACCCCGGTTCGGGTGCGCTTGCGGTTGTCCACGGCTCAAGCCGCCGAGGCGGCGATCGGGGAATGGGTGGTACTGCGTGCGATGCTTCGGCCGCCGCCGCCGCCGGCCGCGCCCGGCGCCTTCGATTTCCAGCGTTATGCCTACTTCCTGCGGCTGGGCGGCGTAGGGTTCGCCCTCGGCGCGGCGCGCCGGACCGAGCCGCCCGAGGACGCGCGCCCGGGGGGGACCGACGCCTGGCGCATGGGCCTTGCCCGGCTTAGAACCGCGATCGCGGATCGGGTGCGGGGCAGCATCGACGGGCCGGCCGGTACCGTGGCTGCAGCGTTGATGACCGGCGACCGGCGCGCGATCCCCGACGACGTGCTCGCCGCCATGCGGGATTCCGGGCTCGCCCACCTGCTGGCGATCTCGGGTTTGCATATCGGGTTGGTGGCCGCGATCCTGTTCTTCGGGGTGCGCGCCGCCCTGGCGCTCATGCCGGCGCTGGCCCTGCGCTTTCCGATCAAGAAGTGGGCCGCGGTCGCCGCGCTTGTCGGCGCGTTCGGCTATCTCCTGATGTCCGGGGCGACGGTGCCCACACAGCGTGCCTTCCTCATGGTCGGCCTGGTCCTGTTTGCGGTGCTGATCGATCGCACGGCCATCTCCATGCGGCTGGTCGCCTGGGCGGCGCTGATCGTGTTGCTCATCGCCCCGGAAAGCGTCCTTGGCCCCAGCTTCCAGATGTCGTTTGCCGCGGTCATCGCCCTCATCGCCGCCTATGAGGGGCTGGGCGGCCGGTTCTTGGCCTGGCGCGGCGAGGCCGGCATCGGGCGCCGCGTGGTGCTGTATCTCATGGGCGTGGGCCTGACCACCATCGTCGCCATGGCCGCCACGGCGCCGTTCGCGGTGTATCACTTCAACCGCTTCGCCGCCTACGGCCTGGCCGCCAACCTGGTGGCGGTGCCGTTGACGGCGCTGTGGATCATGCCCTGGGCGCTGGCCGCCTTCTGTCTGATGCCGATTGGCCTCGACGCCCTGGCGCTCATGCCGATGAGTTGGGGCATCGAGGTGGTGATCGCGGTCGCGTATACGGTCGCCGGGTGGCCGGGGGCGGTCCGACTGGTCCCGGCGATGCCGGCGGCGGCGCTGGTGGTCGCCTCGCTCGGCGGGCTTTGGCTGTGCCTGTGGCAGGGACGCTGGCGCTACCTCGGGCTGGCCGCGGTGGCCCTGGGGCTGGCCGGCGGCCTGGCGGTGGCGCGGCCGCCGGACATCCTGGTCTCCCACGACGCCGGGCTGATGGCGCTCCGCCTCGAGGACGGGACGCTCGCCTTCTCCACCAGGCGGAGAGCCAAGTTCACCCGCGAGATGTGGCTGCGCCGGGCCGGCCAATCCCAGTGGTACCTGTGGCCGCGGGACGATCCGGCCGCGGGCGACGACACCATGCGCTGCGACCCCCTGGGCTGCGTCTGGCGGCCGGGCGACCGCCGCATCGCCTTCGCCTTCGACGCCCGGGCGCTGGGCGACGACTGCCGCCTGGCGGACCTCATCGTCAGCGCCGAACCGGTTGCCCGCCGCTGCCGCCGCCGGGCCCAGGTCATCGACCGCTTCGACGTCTGGCGTCACGGCGCCCACGCGGTATGGCTCGACGACGGCGGCGGCTTCCTGATCGAAACCGTCGCCGATCGGCGCGGCATTCGCCCCTGGGCGCCAGCCCGGCCTCGCGGCAGGCGACAAGAAAAGTCAAACCGCTGAACCTGTTTGTCGAGCCGGCACCAGTGGGATTACGAACATCGCGCCCCGCAGGGCTGGCACGGGCGACGTCGTCGCCTGTGTTCGAAGGCAGGCGGTGCGACCTGTGGCTCGGCGACGCGCGCGCCGGGGCTCAGTACCTTCGGATCAGGCCGACCAGCCGGCCCTGGATCTGCACCCGGTCCGGGCCGAAGATGCGGGTCTCGTAACTCGGGTTGGCGGGCTCCAGCGCCACCGAGTCGCCCTTGCGGCGGAGCTGCTTCAAGGTCACCTCGTTTTCGTCAATGAGAGCCACGACGATGCTGCCGTTCTCGGCGATGTCGCAACGTTGGATGATCGCCAGGTCGCTGTCGAGAATGCCGGCGTCGACCATGGAATCGCCGTCGATCTCGAGCAGGTAGTGTTCCCCTGCGCCGAGAAGGCTGGTCGGCACCCCGAAGGTCGTATCGGGGTCGCGCAAGGCGTCGATCGGCGTTCCGGCCGCGATGCGTCCGTAAAGCGGCAGCTCGATGGCCTCGGCGGCGCTTCCGGCCGCCCCCCTCTTGGCGCCCGAGAAATCGCCGCGGACCACGTTCGCCATGAATTCGTGATCGGCCTTCGCCGGCCCGGCGGCGGCGCGCGGGCGACCGACCTCCTGCATGTTGTCGGGAAGCCGCAGAATCTCCAGTGCCCGAGCCCGGTGCGGCAAGCGCTTGATGAATCCGCGTTCCTCCAGCCCGGTGATCAGGCGATGAATCCCCGACTTCGACTTCAGGCCCAAGGCGTCCTTCATCTCGTCGAAGGACGGCGAAACGCCCGAGGCGCTGAGCCGTTCGTGGATGAACATGAGCAACTCGTACTGCTTGCGCGTCAGCATTTGCTGTCTCCGAGGTGTGCCGTCGGGCCGCCGACTCATATGCACTAGCGCGGCCCGGATCGTGCACCTACCAAATATGGAACAAAACCAAAACCTGAACTCATGTTCTAGTTTGGTTCGCCTGTGGCGTCAAGGAGGAAATGCCCCCTGAATCGGCGCACACTCACCCGGCAGGGTTCATACCGACGAGCGATTGAAATAACCTCATGCTGAGCTAGTCGAAGCATGGGGTCGTCTCAGTGTTCTCGTCCTTCGACAGGCTCAGGACGAGGACACTCTGAGTCGGATCATTCGCTCGTCAGTATCAGACGTTGAGGGCGCCGCCGACCATCGGCAGCACCTCGATCGGCGTGCCGGCGGCGACCGGCTCCGCATGCGGCGGGCGCACGATCAGGCAGTCGGCGTGGGCCAGATGCGACAGCATGGAGCTGTCTTGTTGTTCGAAAGGCGTCACGATGAGCGCGCCGTCGGCGCTGCGCGACAGCCGCGCCCGCAGGTAGTCCTGGCGCCGGTCGTTGCGGTCGAGCTCGCGGGCGAGCACCGCGCTCACCGGCGGCCTGAGCCCTGGCTCGACCGCCAGCATCCGCTCCATGGCCGGACCCAGAAAGACCATGGCGCAGACCAGCGTGGAGACCGGATTCCCGGGCAGGCCCAGCATCGGCGTGTCTCCGATCGAGCCGAACATGAGCGGCTTGCCGGGGCGCATGGCGATGCGCCAGAACTCGACCTTCAGCCCCTTCTCACCAAGGGCCGGGCGGATCAGGTCGTGTTCGCCGACCGAGGCGCCGCCGGTGGTCACCAGCATGTCGGCGCCGCGGGCGCCGGCGGCCAGGGCCTGCAGAGACTCTCGCGTATCGAGGGCGATTCCCAGGTTGATCGGCGCGCCGCCGCAGGCGGTGACGAAGGCGGCGAGCGCCAGGCCGTTGGAGCCGACGATCTGGTACGGCCCTTTCGGGTCGCCGGGCATGACCACCTCGTCACCGGTGGCCAGGATGGCGATGCGCGGGCGCCGCCGCACCTCGAGCCAGGGCACGTTCATGGCCGCCGCCAGCCCGACGTCGCGGGCGGTCAAGACCCGTCCGGCCTCGAGCCCCACCTCGCCGGCGCGGAAATCCAGCCCCGCCGGCCGGATGAAGGTGCCCGGTGCCGCGCCCTCGCGCACCGTGACGGCGTCGCCGTCGGCCTCGGTGTCCTCCTGGATCACGATCGTGTCGGCCCCGTCCGGCAGCGGGGCGCCGGTCATGATCCGCACCGCCTGTTGCGGCCCGACCTCGCCTTCGTAAGCGCCGCCGGCCGGCGCCACGCCAATGAGCTGGAGCGTTGCCGGCACTTGCGCCACATCGGCGGCACGGACCGCGTAGCCGTCCATCGCCGACACCGCCACCGGCGGCTGCGTGACCCGGGCCTTGACGTTCACCGCCAACACCCGGCCGAGCGCATCGGAAAGCGACACCTGCTCCGCCGGCAGGGTCGGCAGCACGCCGGTGATCCGCTCCAGGGCCGATTCGACGGAGATCATCACGGGGCGTCGTAACGGCCGGACTTGCCGCCAGCCTTGTGGGTCAGCCGGATGTCCGTGAGCCGCATGCCGCGGTCCACCGCCTTCAACATGTCATAGACCGTGAGCGCGGCGACGGCGACCGCGGTCATCGCCTCCATCTCGACCCCGGTGCGGCCCCTGATCCGGCAGCTGGCGGTGATGTCCACCGCGTTGCGTTCGGGATCGACGCTGAGCTCGCAGGTGATCGAGGTGAGCGGCAGCGGATGGCACAGCGGGATCAGCTCGGGCGTTCGTTTCGCCCCCATGATGCCGGCCAGCCGGGCCACCGAAAGCACGTCGCCCTTCTTGACCCCGTGCTCGAGGATCTTCTTCACCGTGGCCGGCCGCATCAGCACGCTGCCCTTGGCCGTGGCCACCCGAACGCTCGCCGGCTTGTCGGAGACGTCCACCATCCTCGCCTTGCCGTGCGCATCGAGATGGGTAAGCCGGCTCATGCCGTCAGGCCCTCGCGTGGCGGCGGCGCCGGCTGGGCGATCAAGGCGCGGGTAGCCGCCGCCGGGTCCGGCTGGCGCATCAGCGATTCACCGATGAGGAAGCAATGCACCCCGGCCCGGGCCAGGCGCGCCAGATCCTCGGGCGTATGCATGCCGCTTTCGCTCACCACCAGGCGGTCGGCGGGTACCCGTGGTGCCAGCTCCTCGGTGACCTTGAGGTCGACCGCGAGCGTCTTGAGGTTGCGGTTGTTCACGCCGATCAACCGGGACTCGAGGCCGAGCGCGCGCTCCAGCTCGGCGGCTTCGTGCACCTCGATCAGCACGTCCATGCCGAGCCCCTGGGCCTCCTCTTCCAGCCGCGCGGCCGTGGCGTCATCGACCGCGGCCATGATGATGAGGACACAGTCGGCGCCCAGCGCTCGGGCCTCGACCACCTGATAGGGGTCGCGGGTAAAGTCCTTGCGCAGCACCGGGAGGTCGACCGCCTGGCGCGCCGCCGTCAGGTCCGCATCGTGGCCCTGGAAGTAGGCTTCGTCGGTCAGCACCGAGATACAGGCGGCGCCGCCGCGCTGGTAGGCGGCGGCCAGCGCCGCCGGGTCGAAGTCGGC
>JBHICX010000172.1:0-5390 GCA_046759805.1 Kiloniellales bacterium
CGACGAAGTACACGTCCTGGCTCTCGGCCTCGCGGTCGATGATCTGCTGGTTGCTGCGGTATTGCCGCCACTGGACGCGTTGCTCGAGGCGCTCGAGCTCCTCGGCCGGCAGCTCCGCGAACAAGTCCACTGCCCTCAGAGTCGGCTGCGCAGGCTGTGCCATCGCCCCCATGCTCCAGGCTTTCCAACCATGCTACATAGCGAGGCCGCCCATGGCGAGGGCGTTGTGGCGGAGCCGCACATCGGCTGCTGGGCATCGCGACGCTGGACCGCCAGACCGGGCACTCGCTTGCACGCTTCCCGGCCGGCCGAGGCGCCGGCAGGCGTGGAATTTTTCTCTGTTCGCAACCGTCTGTCCTGTATCATCGGGTGCTTGCGTTGATTTGAGCGGCGAGGGCCAATGGAACCGGAGACGAGCGGCAGCGGGCAAGACCTGGCACAAGCTGGCGAGGCGTCAAGGGGCGCAGGTTCCAGCCTGGCCCGGCGGCTGCGTAACTACTTCTTCGCCGGGCTGTTGGTCACCGGCCCGGCCGGGATCACCGTCTGGCTGGCCTGGAAGGTGGTCGAGGCAATCGACGAGCGGGTGGTGCCGCTGATCCCGGCGCCCTACAACCCGGAGACCTACCTGCCGTTCAGCATCCCCGGCATCGGGGTCGTGGTCACCATCGTGTTCCTGATCCTGGTGGGCGCGCTCGCCGCCGGCTTCGTCGGCCGCGTGGTGGTCGGTTTCGGCGAGCGATTGCTGCACCGCATGCCGGTGATCCGGAACGTCTACGGCGCCCTCCAGCAGATCTTCGAGACGGTGATGAGCCAGAAGTCCACGGCCTTCCGGCAGGTGGTGCTGTTCGAATACCCGCGCCGCGGCAGCTGGGCGATCGGCTTCATCACCGGCCGGACCGAGGGCGAGATCCAGCACATCACCGAGGATGACGTCTTGAACGTCTTCCTGCCGACGACGCCGAACCCGACCTCGGGCTACCTTCTGTTCATTCCCCGCCAGGAACTGGTGGTGCTCGACATGACCGTCGAGGAGGGGATCAAGATGGTGGTCTCCGGCGGCATCGTGACTCCGCCGGACCGCCGGCCGCCGGAGATCCAGAAGATCCGCAAGGTCGCCGCCGTCGATGCCGACAAGCGGACCATTCCGATGGATAAGAAGAAACCGAAGCGAGTCGGCTCAGCCTGAACGCAGCAGCGGCACCGCGGCGTCGCGCTCGAACAGATACAGCAATACCCGAAGCGCCGCGCCGCGCGGCGACTTGAGCGCCGGGTCCTTGTGCAGCACCAGCCGCGCGTCATCGCGAGCGGCGGCCAGAAGTTCGCCGTGCAGCGCCAGCTCGGCGATCCGGAACACCGGCAGGCCGCTTTGCCGGGTCCCCAACAGCTCGCCGGCCCCGCGCAGGCGCAGGTCCTCCTCGGCGATGCGGAAGCCATCGTCGGTCTGGCGCAGGATCTTGAGGCGGGTGCGTGCCGGCTCCCCCAAGGGTGTCGCGTACATCAGCAGGCAGGTCGACCGGCCCTGGCCGCGGCCGATGCGGCCTCTCAGCTGGTGCAGTTGCGCCAGGCCGAAGCGCTCGGCGTGCTCGATCACCATGACCGTGGCCGCCGGTACATGGACGCCCACCTCGATCACCGTGGTCGCCACCAACAGCTTCACCGGCCCATCGGCGAAGCCGGCCATGACCGCGTCCTTGCGGCCACTGTTCATGCGGCCGTGCACCAGCCCCACCGCCGCCGGTCCGAACCGCTGGGCGAGCGCCTCGTAGCGCTCGGTCGCGGCGGCCAGGTCGACGGCTTCGGAGTCCTCGACCAAGGGACACACCCAGTATGCCTTGGCGCCGCGCTGGAGCGCCCGATCGACCGCCGTCACCACCTCGTCGAGGCGGCCGAGCGGCAGCGTCCGGGTGTCCACCGGCTGGCGCCCGGCCGGCTTCTCGGTGAGGCGCGAGACCTCCATGTCGCCATAGGTGGTCAGCGTGAGCGTGCGCGGGATCGGCGTCGCGGTCATCACCAGCACGTCCACGCCACGCCCCTTGCCGGCCAGGTCCAAGCGTTGATGCACCCCGAAGCGGTGCTGCTCGTCGATCACGGCGACGGCGAGGTCATGGAAGGCGACCGCCTTCTGGAACAGGGCGTGGGTGCCGACGACGATGTCGATGGCACCGGACGCGATCTCGGCCAGCGTTCGCTCGCGCGTGCGTCCCTTGTCGCGACCGGCGAGCAAGCCCAGGCGCACCCCGGCGGCCTCAGCCAGGGGCTGCAGGGTGGCGGCATGCTGGCGCGCCAGAATCTCGGTCGGCGCCATCAGCGCCGCCTGCGCCCCGGCCTCTACGGCGGACAGCATGGTCAACATGGCGACCACGGTCTTGCCGCTGCCGACATCGCCCTGCAGCAGGCGCAGCATGCGCGCCTCGGCCGCCATGTCGGCGGTGAACTCGCCAAGCGCCCGCTCCTGGGATCGGGTCAAGGCGAAGGGCAGGGCGTCGCACACGCGGCGCACCAGCCGGCCGTCACCGCGCACCGAGCGGCCCGGCAGCCGGCGCAGGCGCGCGCGGACCAGGGCCAGCGCCAGCTGGTTGGCGAGCAGCTCGTCATAGGCAAGGCGCAGCCGCGCCGGCGTCTCCGGCGACAGGTCGGCCTCCGCCCGCGGCGCGTGGGCGGTCAACAGCGCGTCGCGCCAGGCCGGCCAGCCCTGCTGGCGCCGATAGGCGGGATCGAGCCATTCCGGCGGCTCGGGCGCGCGCTCGAGGGCGCCGGCGATGGCCTTGTTCAAGGTCTTCGGGCTCAAGCCCCCGGTCAAGCGGTAGACCGGCTCCACCGCCTTAAGACGGCCCAGGTCCTCGACCGTGCCGATATGGTCCGGATGGGTCATCTGGGTGCGGCCGCCGTAATGCTCCACGCGGCCGCTTATCACCCGGGTCTCGCCGACCGGCAGCACCCTTTCCAGGTAATCCCTGTTGGCATGGAAGAACACCAGCTCCAGCCGCCCGGTAGGGTCGGCGCAGATCACCTTGTAGGGGAGGCGCGGGTTCGGCGGCGGCCGGTGTCGCTCGACTCGCAGCGTCATCGTGGCGATGGCGCCCGCCGGCGCCTCGGCGACGGTGGGCGCGAAGCGGCGATCGATCAATCCGACCGGCAAATGCCAGATGAGGTCGACCACCCGGTCGCCGCCGACCAGCTTGGCGATGAGCTTGGCGATGCGGGGGCCTATTCCCGGCACGGTGATGGCCGGTGAGAACAGCTTGAACAGGATCTCCGGGCGCATGGCGGCGGATACGCTCGCGACGGCTGACAGGCTCGGGCCGAGCCTGTATATCCTATGCGATCACGCGTCGGGCGCGCCAAGGGAAACTCCCCGATGACCGAGACCATCGAGACCCGGCGCAAGCGCCTGCGCTTCCGCAGCTGGCACCGCGGGACACGGGAAGCCGATCTCCTGCTCGGCCGCTTCGCGGACCACTACCTGGACCGGTTCTCGGACCGGGAGCTGCGGCAGTACGAGGAGCTGATCGGGCACAGCGATCCGGATATCTATAACTGGATCAGCGATCGGGAACCGATCCCCGAGCCGCTCCGGAACCCGGTGACGATATTACTAAAGGACTTTAGCAAACGGCGCTTAGGTACTGATAAACATGGATAACGTGTTGGAAGCCCCGGGCCGGCTGACGATTGCCGGCGCGCCCGAGGGGCTGGACGCCCTTTATCTCGCCGGGCGCCGAGCCGGCGCGCGCGAGCTTCTGCACATCGCCCGTGACGATGCCCGCATGGCCCGGCTTGCCGAGGCGCTGGGCTTCTTCGCCCCGGAGCTCCCGGTCCTGACCCTGCCGGCCTGGGATTGCGTGCCCTACGACCGGGTCTCGCCCAATGGCGAGATCGTCGCCCGCCGCATCGACGTGCTCACCCAGCTGGCCGGCGACCGGACGCGAGCCGGACGCTTGGTGCTGACCACGGTCAGCGCCGCCCTGCAGCTGGTGCCGCCGCCCGAGGTGTTCCGCGACGCGATGTGGCGCGCCGGGGTGGGCGAGCGTGTCGACACCGATGGCTTGCGTCGATTCCTGGTAAGGAACGGCTATCACCGCGCCGGCACGGTCCGGGAGCCGGGCGAATATGCGGTGCGCGGCGGCATCGTCGATGTCTTCCCGCCCGGCACAGGGGAGCCGTTGCGCCTAGACTTTTTCGGCGACGAGCTGGAGCGAGTGCGCGGCTTCGACCCGATGAGCCAGCTGAGCCTCGATGAGCGGGACCGGATCGTGCTGCAGCCGATGAGCGAGGTCGGCCTCGATCCGGTGTCGATCCAGCGCTTCCGTCGCGGCTATCGGGAGCTGTTCGGCGCCGCCGACGACCACGACCCGCTGTATGATGCGGTGAGCGGCGGGCGGGTGCATGTCGGCATGGAGCACTGGCTGCCGCTGTTCCACGCGCGCCTGGTCAGCCTGTTCGATTACCTGCCGGACGCCGCGGTGACGCTGGACCATCAGGTGGACGAGGCGGTCGACGCCCGGCTCGAGCAGATCGCCGACTACTATGAGGCGCGGCGAAGCCTGGCTGCGGCGCCCAGCCTCGACGGCGCCCCTCCCTACAAGCCGGTGCCGCCCGAGCGGCTGTTCCTCACTCGTGAGGGGTTTGACCGAATCCTGAGCCGGCGCCCCGTGGCCGCCTTCTCGCCGTTCTCGGCGCCGGCGGCAGGAGACGGCCTGGATCTTAAGGGCCGCCCCGCCCACGGGTTCTCGGACGACCGCGCGCGGCCGGGCGCCAACCTGTTCGACGCCGTGGCCCGGCGGTGCGCGGCCGAGCGCAAGCGGGGGCGCCGCATCGTCGTCGCCGCCTATAGTGCCGGCTCGCGCGATCGGCTGCAGGGGCTCCTGGGCCGGCATGGGGTCAAGCGGCTGCGTGCGGCGGACAGCTGGGCGCAAGCGATGGCGGGTCGCAAGGACCAGGTGGCGCTGGTCGTGCTCGGCCTCGAGCGCGGCTTGACCACCCCGGAGCTGGTGCTGTTCAGCGAGCAGGACATCCTGGGCGAGCGCCTGGCGCGGCCGTCGCGGCGCCGGCGCCGGGCCGACCAGTTCATCGCCGAGGTCTCGACCCTGCACGAGGGCGACCTGGTGGTCCACCTGGAACACGGCATCGGGCGCTACCAGGGCCTCGAGGCCCTGGAGATCGCCGGCGCGGCGCATGACTGCCTGCGGCTCATCTACGCCGGCGGCGACCGGCTCTATCTGCCGGTCGAGAACATCGACGTCCTGTCCCGCTTCGGCGCCGAAGAAGCCGGCGTCGGGCTCGATCGCCTGGGCAGCGCCGCCTGGCAGGCGCGCAAGTCGCGCATCAAGAAGCGCATCAGGGAGATCGCGCAACGGCTGATCGACGTCGCCGCCCAGCGCCAGCTGCGG
>JBHICX010000173.1:0-5370 GCA_046759805.1 Kiloniellales bacterium
CCGACACGTCGCGAACCAGGCCGAGCATACGGTGGTCGGCGTCGACCTGGATGATGCGCGCGCCCTTCGGCCAGTACTCGATGTCATACTGGGGCAGGGTGCCGAACGGGCCCAGTCGGGTGCCCAGGGCCAGCACCACGTCCGCCTCGGCGATAATCTTCATCGCCGCCTTCGAGCCCTGATAGCCGAGCGGCCCGCACATCAACGGATGCGACGCCGGGAACGCGTCATTGTGCAAGTAGCTGGTCACCACCGGGGCCGACAGGTACTCGGCCAGCGCCACTACGTCCGGCTGGCCGTCGGCCATGATCAGGCCGCCGCCGGCGATGATGACCGGAAACTCGGCCTCGGTCAGAATCTCGGTTGCCTGGTCGAGGCTCGTGGGCCCGCCGGCCGCCCGTTCGATCGGCCGCGGCGTCGGGATCTCCACGTCGATCTCGCCATAGAAGTAGTCGCGCGGGATGTTGATCTGTGTCGGGCCACGCTCCAGCATCGCCAGGGTGAACGCCCGGTGCGTCAGCTCGGCGATGCGCTCCGGCCGGCTGACATGGGCCTGGTACCTGGTGATCTTGGAGAAGATCGGCAGTTGCTCGGTCTCCTGGAAGCCGCCCAGGCCCATGGTCATGCTGCCGGTCTCCGGGGTGATCGCGACCACCGGGGAATGGGCCCAATAGGCGGCCGCGATGGCGGTGACGAAGTTTGTGATCCCCGGACCGTTCTGCCCGACGCAGACGCCGTGGCGGTTGCTGACCCGGGAGTAGCCGTCCGCCATGTGCGCCGCGTTCTGCTCGTGCCCCACGGAGACGAAGCGGATGCCGGCGCCCGGGAAGATGTCCAGGGCGTCCATATAGGCGGAGCCGACGATTCCGAACACATGGGTGACCCCGTGGGCGGCCAGGGTCTCGACGAACGCTTCGCTGGGTGTCATCAGGGTCATGGGTCAGTCCTCCTCATCACAGGTCCTGCGGCGGGCCGCCGGCGCCTCAGCGCCGTCGGCGCTCGACCAGGACGTCGTCTTCGATAAGCGCGGCGATCTCGGCCTCGCCATAGCCGGCCTCGGCAAGGATGGTGCGGCCGTCGGCGCCGAACGGGCGCGGTGCGGTGGCCGGCGGGGCCGGCGAGCGGCCGAGCTTGATCGGCACGCCGGTGCCCCGGTATTCACCGTCCTCGACCACCATCCGGCGCTCCGCGCTCTGCGGGTGGCGCAGCACCTCCGGGATGGTGAGCACCGCCCCCGCGGGCACGCCCAGCGCCAGCAGGCGCTCGGCGATGGCCTCGCCGTCGTGATTGGCCAACAGCCGCGCCAGCGCCTGGCGCAGCGCCTCGCGGTTGGCCACCCGGCCGGCGTTGTCCTTGAAGCGGGGGTCGTCGGCCAGCTCCGGCGAGCCCAGCTCGGTGCACAGGCGGGCAAATTGGCGATCGTTGCCGACCGCCAGGAAGATCGGACGGGTCGCCGTCGGGTACTGGTCGTAGGGCGAGACGTTGGGGTGGAAATTGCCGATCGGCTCCGGCGTCTCCCCGGACATGAACCAGTTGGCGGCCTGCGGGTGCAACAGCGCGATGCCGCTGTCGAAGAGGGTCACCTCGACCGACTGGCCGCGCCCGGTGCGCTGGCGCTCATGGGCGGCGATCAGAATGCCGATGACCGCGTTGAGGCCGGCGCCTAGATCGACGATCGGGGTACCGAGCCGGATCGGCCCGGTCTCGGCCGTCCCGTTCACGCTCATCAGCCCGGACATCGCCTGCACCACCGCGTCATAACCGGGCCGGCCGCCGAGCGGCCCGTCGCGGCCGAAGCCGCTGATGTGGCAGTAGATGAGCCGGGGGAACCGCGGCTCGAGCACCTCCTCGTAGCCGAGCCCCCAGTTCTCCATGGTGCCCCATTTGAGGTTGTGGATCAGCACGTCGGCGTCTTCCAGCAGCCGCATCAGCACCTGCTGGCCGGCATCGCGCCCCAGGTCTAGCGCCATGGTTCGTTTGTTGCGGTTGACGCCGACGTAATAGGACGCGGGTCCGTCGCGGAACGGCGGGCCCCAGTCGCGGGTCTCGTCTCCTTGCGGCGGCTCGATCTTGATTACCTCGGCGCCGTGGTCGCCCAGGATCTGGGTGCCGGAGGGCCCGCCGAGCACCCGAGTCAGGTCGATCACCCTGAAGCCGGCGAGCGCGGCGCGCGGTGACGGGGCCGCCATGTCAGGCCGCCACCCCGAACACGGCGCCGGCGAACCGGGGATAGACCTCGGCGATCTCGGCGCCGACGCGGCCACGCAGCAGGCGCAGATGGGCGGGCTCCGGCGCCGGCGTCGTCATGACCCGGTCGGCCAGGTCGAAATCGAACCCGGTATTGTCGCGCACCTCTTCCACCGTGTGTCCCGGATGCACCGAGGCGAGGCGGAAACGCCGCCGCGCCCGGTCGAACCGCATCACCGCCAGGTTGGTCACCAGGGCGTAGGGGCCGCCCGGACGGGTGGTATCGTCGGCGCCGGGTCCGGGGGCGCTGATGAAGTCCACCTTCGGCACAAGCGCCCGGCGGCTGTGCTCCTCGCGGAACAGGATCACCCGCGGGACAAGGAAGTACAGATAGGCGGAACCGAAATTGCCGGGAAATCGCACGCTGCGGCCCGGATAGTCGCCGATGCCCACCAGGTTCAGATTGGCCTCGCCGTCGATCTGCCCGCCGCTCAGGAAGAACGCGTCGATGCGGCCCTGGGCGGCGCAGTCGAACAGCTCCCGGCCGCCGTCGGTGAAGAAGTTGTGGCGCCGGCTGCCCAGCACGCTGAGCCGCATGGCCCCGCCCGACAGCGCCTTGGCCAACAGGCCGGCGGCGCCGGGGATCGGCGACAGGTTGCCGACGGCGACGTGCCCGAGCCCGTCGAGCATCCGGGCCAGCACCGAAATCAGCAGCTCCTCGCGGCTATGGTCCATGGCTCAGGCGGCGCTCGGCCGGCGCGCCAACACCTCCTCCGCCAGGTACCGGGCGAAGCCGTCCTCGGTGCGCGCAAGCGAGGCATAGTGGCGCAAGTGATCCGCGTCGGCCGGGTAATGCTCGGCCAGACCCAGCGGCCAGGCGCCGCGCGGCGCCTCGGCCAGCGCCGTCACGTAGAGCGCCGGCAGCACGCCGGCGGCGCTCGCCTCGTCCGCCAGCAGGTCGTCGTCGACGATGCGCTCCACGGTGACCAGGGTAGCGCGCGCCGCGTGCGCCATGGTGGCCAGCTCGCGGCGCCGGCCGATCCAGACGTTGCCCGCCCGGTCGGCCTTGGGGGCGTGAAACAGCGTCACCTCCGGACGGATCGCCGGCACCAGCAGGATCGGGTCTTGGCCGGCTCCGGCGAACGGGTTGTCGATCACCGTCCAGTCCTCGCGCACCCGCAGCAAGTCGGAGCCGATGACGCCGCGCAGCGGCATGAACGGCACCCCCTTCTCCGCCGCCTGCAGGCCGGCATGGATCGCCGGGCAGGTCGAATCGGCGACCTTGACCGCACCGCCGCTCACGGCGGCGCTGAATCGCGGGGCGCGGCCGAACTCGCCCAGGGCGACCCCGGCCGCCTCGATGCAGGCGACGGCGCCGGCCCCGATCATGAGGTCGGCCTGCAGGCCGCTGCTCGGCACCGCCAGCAGGTGCAGCTCGCCGACGCCCGCGGCGAGGAGCGCCCGGGTCGCCGCCATCGCCACGCCGGCATGATCCGGCGGCACCGCCAGCAGGGCGCCGCGCGGCACCCGCCGCACCAGGGCCTCGAGTTCCAGAAGATCGGTCACCGTTCACCCCACCCGGAGAAAATGGCAGAGATTCGCTGTGTCGTCAGCCCTTGCGTTGCCCGATGCAGAATGTCGTTCCGATTCCGGCTCCGGTTTGGCAGTCTATCGTGAAACCACCGACCCGGCCAAAGGCAAGATTCGGCTGGGCTCGTCATCAATCGCCGTGCCCAATAGCCCGACTGTCACCGGCACGAAAACTTCCGGCACAGCTGCACGAGGTTCCGATTGGATGGAGGAAAAACACTTCTGAGGCCGCCTTCGTTTTATTGATATAATATTTTGCAGTTACTTTGTGTCTTTGTGGTGAAACATCTGATGCGCGAGAATCGCACCTCGTTCCTGTTCCTCAACCTGGGCCACGGCTACGCCCATCTGTTCATGCTTCTGTACCCGACCGTGGTGCTGGCGCTGGAGGGTGAGTTCCAGGGCTCCTACGGCGCCCTGTTGGCGCTGGCGACCGGCGGCTTCGTCGCCTTCGGCGCCGGCTCGCTGCCGGCCGGCTGGCTCGGCGACCGCTGGAGCCGGCACGGCATGATGGCGGTGTTCTTCCTCGGCCTGGGGCTGTCGTCGATGGTCACCGGTTTCGCCCGCTCGCCGTTCGAGATCGCGGTCGGCCTGACGCTGATCGGGGTGTTCGCCTCGATCTACCACCCGGTGGGTATCGCCCTGGTGGTGAGCGGCGCCGAGCGGGTCGGCCGCCGGCTCGGCATCAACGGCGTGTGGGGCAATATGGGTGTGGCCTCGGCGGCGTTGATCGCCGGCGCCTTGACCGACCTGATGGGCTGGCGCGCCGCGTTCATCCTGCCCGGTGCGGTCGCGTTCCTGACCGGCCTCGCCTATATGCTGCTGGTGCCGCGTCCGGCCGGGGAAGCCGAAGCCGGATCGGGGTCACGGGCCGCGACATCGCCGGTCCCACGCAACGCCCGGCTGCGCGCGTTCGGCGTGCTGGCGGTTTCCACGGTGGTCGGCGGCCTAATATTCCACGCCATGACCATCGGTCTGCCCAAGGTGTTCGACGAGCGCATGGGAGACATCGCCGACACCACCCTTGGCATCGGCGGGCTGGTTTCGGTGATCTACGCCATCGCCGCCTTCGCCCAGATCGCCGTCGGCTGGCTGATCGACCGCTATCCGCTGAAGCCGGTGTTCGTGATCGTGGTCAGCCTGCAGGTGCCGCTGTTCGTGGCCGCCGCCTGGCTCAGCGGCCCGGCCCTGCTGGTCGGGGCGCTGGCGGTTATGCTTCTGGTGTTCGGCGAGATCCCGATCAACGATACTCTGGTCGCGCGCTACACCATCGACGCCTGGCGCTCGCGGGTGTACGCGGTGAAATACGCGCTGACCCTGGGCGTGGGGACCGCGACCGTGCCAATGGTGGCTGTCACCCACGAGCTGGGCGGCGGCTTCGCCACCCTGTTCGCGACCTTAAGCGCGCTGGCCCTGGTGATCGCCCTGGCGGCGCTGCTGTTGCCCGCGGAGTCCCGCGTGCAAGCGGCGCCGATGCCGGCGGGGGAGTGAGCGCCGGCACGCCAGCAACGCCTCCGCGCCGAGCTGCGGCGGCCCGGTCTCATACCATCGGTCCTTGATCTTGACCCGTCCCGCTCCCCCACCCCGCCACCC
>JBHICX010000174.1:0-5369 GCA_046759805.1 Kiloniellales bacterium
GCCAGAGCCCTTGTCACGGATGGCCCGCAGGGCCGCCGCCTCCGGCGGCTTCGTCATTGACAAGGGCTCTGGCCCGAGCTTCCTGCTTACCCTGAGATCGATGGCGCAATCCGGCCCGGCGACGGCCACGGCCGGCGCTAGTACTCGCTTGCGCAAACGAGTGCTACGCCACCGGGACGGTCCGGGCCGCGGTGACCTGAATGACCCGGGCCAGCGGGATGGTGGTCAGGGCAACCGCGCCGACGATGCCGATGGTGGTCGCCACCCCAGTGAGATCGCTCATCACGCCCAGGATCGACGGCGCCACCGCCCCCGCCGCCACGCCAAGGGTATAAAAGAGCCCGAAGGCGCGGGCCTGACGGTCCGCCGACACGAAGTCGGCGACGCTGCCATAGAGAACCGACGAGGTGCCGTTGAGCGCCGCCCCGAGGAAGGGAAGGAAGACCAGGATCGGGGCCAGCGGCAGCACCAGCAGCATGAGGATCCCGCCGCCGGTCACCGCCTCGGTGAGCACCACGGTCCGGATCACCCCGAACCGTTCGGCGATCAGGCCGCACAGGAGCTTGCCGGCGGCGCCGCCGGCAAAGATCAGCATCAGCGCCAGGCCCACCCATTCCACGGGGAGCCCCTTGCCGATCAGCAGGAACGGCAGGAAGGTCAAGAACCCGAGCCGGGTCCCGGTATCGATGATGGCGATGGCGGAAAGGGCGCCAAACGCCGGCTTGTTGACGATGCCCCAACCGGCCGGCAGGTCCCGGTCGGGCCCGCCCTGCCGCGGCGCCTGTTTGCCACCAGTATCGAGCCGGCGCAGCGCCAGGTAGATGACGAGCGCCATGACCACACCAATCCCGCCGTACCCGGTGGTCGCCCAGTGCCAGCCGGCGCCAGCGATCACGAGGGCGGCGAGCCCCGGGACCGCCATCTTCCCCAAGTCCCCGGTGAAGTTGTAGGTCCCCATCGCCGCCCGCTGGCCGCCGTCCCGATAGGCCCGGGCCACGAGCGTCGCGGCGAGCGGATGCTGCGCGCCCGAGCCCAAGCCGGCGACCAACAGGACGCCGGCCAGGGTGACGAACCCGCCCATGAGCCCCAGGGTCATGAACCCGACCGCCGTAACAAGGGTTCCAAGGGCCAGCAGGACGCGCTCCCCCAGGCGCTCCGCCAACATCCCCGCCGGCACCTGGAAGCTCGCCATGGCGCCGGTGTAGCAGGTCATGAGCAGGCCGACCTGGCTCAAGGACAGGCCGAAGGCCAGCTGCCAGACCGGCAGCAGGACCACCACCAGGTCATGAAAGCCGTCATGCAGGAAATGGCCGGCGCCGCAGGTAAGAAGCGTCGCCCGCTTGCGCGAGGCCGTGGTCCGGGTGTCGTCGCTTGAGGCCATGGACCGCCCCTGGATCGCCGCCGGCGGGGCGGCAACGGACTCAGTTCTGGCAGTCTTATCACCCACGTCAGAGACGGCAAAGGGGTAGTGTCTCAGTTTGAAAATCAGCCGAAACGACGCCGGGAACGTGGGCATTTCAGGGAACCAAGTCTGCTTTGCGACCGACAACAAACCTTGGCGCACGGTCACCGCAGCGGCAGGTTATGACCCTTACGGGTCATTCATTGGATTTTACGTTTCTGTCGGTGTGTACCGAAAACCAGCGGTTTCTGCTCCCCCTTTTGAAGCACCACCCCTCAGTTGTGCGGCACCGTGCGCGGCGGCTCCTCCCGCACCGGATAGGCGGCGCCCTTCGTGCAATCCACGTCAGGGTTGGCGTGATGAAAGACACCCAACGGATTCTTCTTGTAGAGCCAAACGTGCAGGTCGTAATGGTGCAGGCTGTCCGGGATCAGCGGTTCGTGTCCGGCCATCGGTCCCTCGAAATCCTGTCCGAAGAGCGTTGGCCGGCCCTTGATCCCGGTGGCGAGCGGGATGAACCACTCGACCGCGATGAGCTGGAGCTTGCCGTCCGATCCAGGCTCGTAAATCAGGATCTGCGGCTTGGCCGGGTCCGGTTTTGGGCCGATGAGCGCGGGATTGAGGAAGTGAACGCCCATGTCGCCGTCGGGGTATTGAACGCAGCCCACGGTGGAAAAATAGCCATCTCTGACAGCAACGAAGGGATCCCTGTACTTCGCCAAGTCGTCGCGAATTTTCACCAGCTCGGGCGTCAGTTCCATGACCGGCGCCTTGTGCTTGTCCGCCTGGGCGATGGCCCATGGGACCAGTAGCGCCGCGATTGCAACAGCGATCATTCGACGCGGCACGCATGAAAGCACGTTCCAGTAGTTCGTTTTATTCATAGCCATCCCCCATCTTTGCGGCCCGCAAAGTCACTTAATTCGTGGGTAGGCGGAGCCGAACTCCGATCGTCCATGGCGGTCACGCGAGGCCGAAGTCGTAACCAGCCCCCATGAACGATACCACTTCTTAGTTTAGACCGAGTCCCGCTGAAGGGAAGGGTAGATACGGTTACAGCCCCCACGTCGCGAAGGCCGGATCGGGCTTTGCGGGCGCGACGGCTTGTGCCATGCAGCATCGCGAGATGGAATTCGACCAGACGACGGCATGAGATCGATACTGGTTTTCGCGGAATCTCCGAACTCATGCCATTGACGGCTGTTGGCTAATCTCGCACCTAAGTGCGGCCCCGGAACTATGACCGCTTTCGGGCGATTGACTGACACAAGAGCCCGCTTCGTGGTTTGGGCAGGTCAAATATCAAATTAAGAAACTATCCGCTAAGCGGCATGGGTTTGCCGGATTTTGATTTTCTGTTATCAAGATTCGGCCATGGGGCAGCAAAACCACCGCGGGCGCAAGCCTGTGCTGATCGAGCACGTCGACGATCTGGGGGCCTATGCGCCCCCGGGGCATACCGGGACCGTCAACCGGCGCCTGGTGGGTCCGGAGTTCTGCGGCCGCTTCGAGTTGATCCTGGGCACCGTCGCGCCGGGCGGCGAGGCGATGCGCCACCACCACGAGCGCGAGCACCAGGTTCTCTACATCCTGGAGGGGGAGGCCGAGGTCACGCTCGGCGACGACCAGCCGGTCCGCTGCCGCCCCGGGACGGTGATCCGCATCCCGCCCGGCCTCGACCACCGGGTCGTCTGTGCCGGCACCGTACCGGTCGAGGTAATCGTGCTGTACAGCCCGCCGCTGGCGAAAAGATAGCAGTCAGCGGTCAGCCGTCAGCGATCAGCCGTCAGCGGTCAGCCATCAGCTGTCAGCCATCAGCCGAAGGCTGAAAGCTGAAAGCTGAGTGCTGAGTGCTTGTTTCAGCCGCAGCGTTACGCCTGATAACGCCCCACGATGGCGACGCTGGAGACGTTGCGGTGCGGCATGCCGCCCAGATTGTGAGTGAGCCCATGCACCGGGTCGTCAAGCTGGCGCTTGCCGGCGCGGCCCAGCATCTGCAGGTAGACCTCATACAGCATGCGCAGGCCCGAGGCGCCGATCGGGTGGCCGAAGCATTTCAGGCCGCCGTCGATCTGGCACGGGATTTGGCCGTCGGCGTCGTAGAAGCCGTCGCGGATGTCCTTGACCGCACCGCCCTCGGGGGAGATGTGCAGGTCCTCCATGGTCACCAGCTCGGTGATCGAGAAGCAGTCATGCGCCTCGATCAGGCTCAGCTCCTGGCGCGGGTCGGCGATCCCGGCCTCCTCGTAAGCCCGCTTGGCGGCGATCCGGGTGGTCATGAAGTAGCTGCCGTCCCATGAGTTGTGGGCGGCCTCGACGCCGTTGCTGACCGCGAGCTGCAAGGCCTTCACCGTAATGAGCTCGGTCTTGCCGAGCGCCTTGGCCCGCTCCGGCGTGGTGACGATGGCGCACGCCGCGCCGTCGCTCACCCCACAGCAGTCGTAAAGGCCCAGCGGCTCGGCCACCATCGGTGCGGAGATCACCGTCTCCATGGACACCGCCTTGCGCAAATGCGCCTTCGGGTTCTTGGCGCCGTTGGCGTGGCTTTTGACCGAGACGTGGGCCATCGCCTGCTTGAGCTCGGCGGCGTCGAGCCCGTGCTTGGCCCGGTAGGCGGCGGCAAGCTGGGCGAAGCTGCCGGGCGCCGACAGGTTGGCCGACCACATCGACGGCAGCGTCCCCTGGTTGCGCTGCGGCAGGCCGCCATAGCCGGTGTCCTTCAGCTTCTCGACGCCAAGCGCCAAGGCGATGTCGCAGGCCCCCGAGGCGACCGCGTAAACGGCGCCCCTCAATGCCTCGGAGCCGCTGGCGCAGTAGTTCTCGACCCGGGTCACCGGGATGAACGGTAATCTCAGCGCCATCGCCAGCGGCAGCCCCGACTTGCCGACATGTACCTCCTCGATGGCGGTGGCGAACCAGGCCGCCTCGATCTCGTTGGTCTCGATCCCGGCGTCGGCGAGGCATTCCTCGTAGGCCTCGACGATCAGGTCCTCGGCCTCGGCGTCCCAACGCTCGCCGAACTTCGAGCACCCCATGCCCAGGATCGCAACCTTGTCCTTGATTCCACTGGCCATGTCTCAAACCTCCTCTGCCGCCGGCACCGCCTTCCAGAAATATCCGGTGAAGCCGCGCTGATCGTCAACCTCGCGGATACGGAACTCCATCCGCACATTCATGCCGACCTTAACCTCGCCGACGCCGACGTCGGTGATATCGGCCATGAACCGGCCGCCGTCCTCGAACTGTACCATACCATAGTGCGCCGGGGGATCGACACTGTAGGTCAGGTGGTCCGCCGACCAGGTGACGACCCGGCCCCGTTGGTCGGCGAACGGGTGGTCGTCCTGGCTCTTGAGCGCGTTGCAGTTCGGGTTCACGCAGACGTTCGACTTCGGGAACTGGGCCGTGCCGCAGATACGGCAGCGCCCGCCGACGAGGCCCAGCAGCATCGCTCGGTTGCGGTAGAGCGAGCTCAGCGCGGTCTGCCGGTCGAGCTCGGCGCGCATCCCCTTGTCGCGGGTGACGAGCTCGTTGAAGGCCAGGAACTTGCCGTAGTTGGTCTCCTCCTTGCCTTGGGCGAGCGAGCCGGAGATGCCCCAGCGCGGCTCGAGATCGGCCAGCCGGTCGGTCACCTGGAACAGGAGCGCATCGCAGCCCTGGCCGAAGCCCACCACCAACAGCCGGTCGCCGGCGCCGGCCCCCTCCAGCGCATGGGCCAGCAGCACCAGCGGATGGGCGACGCCGGTATCGCCGCAAGATTCGTTGAGACCGTCGCCCAGCCGGTTCTCGGGGATGCCGAGCCCCTTGGCGATGGCCCCCGGCACCCGGGGCAAGACGCAGGGCATCAGGAACCGGGTCACGTCCCCTGGGCCAACCCCGGTCTCCCGCATCAGCCCCTCGACCGCCCGCGGGACGATCTTCATGTAGCCCTCGTCGCGGATCCAGCGCTGCTCCCAGTTGTAGTCGA
>JBHICX010000175.1:0-5318 GCA_046759805.1 Kiloniellales bacterium
CGGCAGCGCCAGAGCGCGCTCGCCCGCATCCCGCTGGCGCGGCTGGGGGCGCCGGCCGACGTGGCCGCCGCCGTGGTCTATCTGGCGAGCGACCAGGCAGGTTATGTCACCGGGCACGTCCTGCACGTGAATGGGGGCCTGGCGATGATCTAGCCGGTGCCGTCCGGGCGCCGGCGGGGCGCGGTATCCGGCGTTGGCAAGGTTCGGCAAATTGTGCTAGGAAGCGCCGCCTCCCGGCCGGGAAGCGCTGGGTCTCGGGACCGTCCGCCGGGCGGTTCCACGGTTTGAGGCAGGCCAATCCAAGGGACAACGACCATGAGCGATGCGGCCGAGCGCGTGAAGAAGATTGTCATAGAGCATCTCGGCGTCGATGATTCGAAAGTCACGGACAATGCCAGTTTCATCGATGATCTGGGTGCGGACAGCCTGGACACGGTCGAGCTTGTGATGGCGTTCGAGGAGGAGTTCGGCCTGGAAATTCCGGACGAGGCGGCGGAGAACATTCTCACCGTGAGGGACGCCATCACCTATATCGAAGAGCACCAGCAGGCTTGATCGCCCCGCGGCCGGCCGCCCCGCCCGGTGTCCCCACCGCGTCGCCTGACATCAATGGCTCTCGACGGATGCGATGAGACGCGTCGTCATAACTGGCCTTGGTCTCGTCACCCCGCTGGGTGTCGGGGTCGAGGCGAATTGGAATAGGCTTGTCAACGGCGAGTCCGGCATCGAAGCGATCCAATCCTTCGACGTCTCCGACCTGCCGGCGAAGATCGCCGGCCAGGTGCCGCTGGGGGAGACCTCCGAGGGCAAGTTCAATGCCGACGACTGGGTGGCGCCCAAGGATCAGCGCAAGACCGATCGGTTCATCGTGTTCGCCGTGGGCGCCGCCACATCGGCGGTCGAAGACGCCGGCTGGACGCCCCAGGACGAGGAGGACCGCGAGCGGACCGGGGTCATGATCGGCTCGGGCATCGGCGGGCTGCAGACCATCTATGACGGCTCGCTCACGGTGCACGAGAGGGGCCCGCGGAAGATGAGCCCGTTCTTCATCCCCTCGGCGCTCATCAACCTGGCCTCGGGCCACGTGTCGATCAAGTTCGGCTTCAAGGGACCGAACCACGCCGGGGTCACGGCCTGCTCGACCGGGGCGCACGCCATCGGCGACGCGGCCCGGCTGATCATGTGGGAGGACGCCGACGTGATGGTCGCCGGCGGCGCCGAGGCTGCGATCTGCCGGCTCGGCCTAGCCGGGTTCGCGGCGGCGCGGGCGCTGTCCACCAACTTCAACGACACGCCGCAACAGGCGTCGCGGCCGTGGGACCGCGACCGCGACGGCTTCGTCATGGGCGAGGGCGCCGGGATGGTGGTGCTGGAGGAGCTGGAGCACGCGCGCAAGCGCGGCGCCAAGATCTACGCCGAGATCGTCGGCTACGGGCTGTCCGGCGATGCCCACCACATCACCGCCCCGGCCGAGGACGGCGACGGCGCCTATCGCGCCATGGCGGCGGCGCTGGCCCGCGCCGGGCTCAATCCGGAGGACATCGACTACATCAACGCCCATGCCACCTCGACGCCGCTCGGCGACGAGATCGAGCTCGGGGCGGTCAAGCGGCTGTTCGGCGACGCCGCCTACCGGCTGTCGATATCGTCGACCAAGTCGGCGGTCGGCCACCTGTTGGGGGCGGAGGGTAGCGTCGAGGCGATCTACTCGATTCTGGCCATTCAGAACCACGTGGTGCCACCGACCCTCAACCTGGACAACCCGTCCCCAGACTGCGGGGATTTGGATTTGGTGCCCAAGCAGGCGAAGTCGCGGCCGGTGCGGGCGGCGCTCAGCAATTCCTTCGGCTTCGGCGGCACCAATGCCTGTGTGATCTTCAGCGCCGCGCCGTGAGCGGCGAGGGCAAGCGTCGACGACCGGCCAGGGCCCGCAACCGGGCGGCTGCTTTCCTGGTGTTGTGCGTCGGTGTCGCCGTCGGGTTGGTTGGCGCGCTCGCCTGGGGCTTCGCCCAGTTCACCCGGCCGGGGCCGCTGGAGGCGGGCGTGGACCGGGTGATCCCGCGCGGAGTCGGCGTCGAGGGCATTGCCCGGCAGCTGGCGGCTGACGGCATCATCAGCCGGCCCCTGGTGTTCGCCATCGCCGTCCGGCTCTCCGGCAGCGCCGGCAGGTTGCAGGCGGGCGAGTACCACTTCCCGGCCCGCATCAGCATGGAACACGTCATGCGGCTGTTGATGAGCGGCCGCACCGTGACCCGCCGGCTGGTGGTGGCCGAGGGCATGATGTCGTCGCAGGTGGTGGCCATGCTGGAGTCGACGCAAAGCCTGAGCGGCGACATCGTCGCCCCGCCGGCCGAGGGCACCGTGTTGCCCGACACCTACTTCTACAGCTATGGCGACGGCCGCCAGTGGATGGTCGAGCGCATGCGCCGCGCCATGGACCGGGCGTTGGTCGAGCTGTGGCCTGGGCGTGCCCGGGACCTGCCGCTGGAGACGCCGGATGAGGCGCTGGTGCTGGCCTCGATCGTCGAGAAGGAGGCGGCGCGCGCCGACGAACGCCCGCGCATCGCGGCGGTGTTCCTCAACCGCTTGACCAAGGGCATGAAGCTGCAGGCCGACCCGACCGTGGCCTACGCGGTGACCGGGGGTGTGGCACCGCTGGGCCGGCCGCTCAGTAAGGCCGACCTCGGCGTGCCCAGCCCCTACAACACCTATATCCACCAGGGGCTGCCGCCGGGGCCGATCGCCAATCCGGGGCGCCACAGCCTGGCGGCGGTGCTGAACCCGGCGTCGAGCAGGGAGCTGTACTTCGTCGCCGACGGCGACGGTGGCCACGCCTTCGCCGAGACCCTGGCGCAGCACCATCGCAACGTCGCCCGCTGGCGGCAGATCGAGAAGCAGCGCCGCGCCAAGGCGGAGTAGCGGGCGCGGCGGCAGCCGCCGTATGCCGTTCAGTTCCCAGTGGCCGCGCTCGCCTCCGGGCTCGCCGACAGAGCGATTTCTGTTTGATGTCCGCCCGTCTTCGCTAGATGAGGTCTAACGGAACATGGTCAGACCAGCTCCAACCTGATCCGTCTTCCGACGGCTCGCGGCGCTTTGGCGAGCGTGTTGAGAGTCACGGCGTCGTTTTCCGGATCGAGCAGGCGGTCCAGAGCGGGGCGGCTGGTTTCCATTCGCCGCGCCATCGCGGACTTTGAGAGCCCCTGATCCTTCATGGCCTGCTCGATCTGCCGGGCCAGTACGCGCTTGATGGCACGGGCCGTGGTCTGTTCGTAGGTGCCCTCCTCTCGCAAGAAATTTTCGAAAGAAGACCCAAGGTTTCTTTTGTCCGTCATGGTCCCTTTCCTCACTCTTTATCCGGCAGGAGGCGCATCAGCGGGTCGGTGAGCCGCGGCGGCAGGGCGCCGGCGAGCCAGGCGGCGAAGTACATCGGCCAGGGAAAGGCGATCCGCGGCCGGCGCCGGGCCAAGCGGCGGCGAATGATGCGGGCCGCCCGATCGGCTGACATCAGCATCGGCATGGGAAATCGGTTGCTGGCGCTGATCCGGCTCTCCACGAAGCCGGGGCAGACCACCGACACCGCGACCCCATCGTGATAAAGGGCGGTCCGCAGCGCCTCGCCCCAGACCCTGACCGCCGCCTTGCTGGCCGAATACGCCGGCGCGCCGGGGAAGCCGCGGAAGGCGGAGAGCGAGCTGATGATGGCGATCTGCCCGTGGCCGCGCGCCCGCATCAACGGGATGGCCGGCAATACCGTGTTCAAGACGCCGTCGAGGTTGACCGCGAAAATCGCCCGCGTCTGATCCGCAGTCTCGACGCCGTGGCCGCGGCCGCGTCCGGCCGAAACACCGGCATTGGCGATCACCAGATCGAGGGGGCGCACGCGGTCCGCCCTGGCCACCCAGTCGGCCATGGCGCCGCGGTCGGTCACGTCGATGAGTGCCGCCTCCACCTCCGCGCCGGCGCGCTGACAGGCATCGACCACGCGGTCCAGCCGCGGCTCATCCCGGCCGCCCAAGGCCAGGCGCACGCCGGCCCCGGCGTAGGCCCTGGCCAGCGCCGCGCCGATGCCGCTGCTGGCCCCGGTAATCAGGATCGACTTGGGCGCGACCACGGCGGATCACCTCGGCCTGTTCGCTTGTTGCGGTCCCGCCGTCAGTATAGAAAGGTTGGCGCCGGCCGACACGGCTGGCGTTGCGACGAGCATCCCGCGCGGAAGGGGTCCCTTGTCCGTCACCAGCATGACCGGCTTCGCCCGTGCCGACGGCCGGCACGGCGACACCCGCTGGACCTGGGAGGTGAAAAGCATCAACGGGCGCGGACTCGACATCCGCTGCCGTCTGCCGGCCGGATTCGAGAGGCTGGAGGCGGTGACGCGGGACGCCGTGCCGCGGCGCGTGGCGCGGGGCTCGGTGACCGTCGCACTACAGCTCACCCGGCCCGAGGGGGGCACCGAGTACCGCATCAATCGGGCGCTGTTGGCCCGGCTCATCGACCTGCACGGGGAGCTCGACGGTCAGGTCGACCCGGTGCCGCCGCGGCTGGAGACCCTGCTCGGGGTGCGCGGCGTGGTCGAGGCCAGCGACGCGGTGGAAAGCGAGGATGAGCGGGCGGCCCAGGACGCGGCGCTGAGCGACAGCCTGATGCGGGCGCTCGACAGTCTGGCATCGACGCGCCGGCAGGAGGGCGAGCAGTTGCGCCAGGTCCTGGGCCGGCATCTCGACGACATCGACCGCCTGTGCCGCGAAGCAGACGGGCTTGCGGCGCTCCGGCCCGAGGCCATGAAGGCGCGGCTCAGGACCCAGGTGGAGGCGCTCATCGAGGCGTCGCCAGCGCTGCCCGAGGAACGGCTGGCCCAGGAGGCGGCGTTGTTGGCGGCCAAAGCGGACGTGCGCGAGGAGCTCGACCGCCTGAAAGGCCACGTCGCCGCGGCACGTGACCTTCTGGACGGGGACGGCCCGATCGGCCGGCGCCTCGACTTCCTGTGTCAGGAGTTCAACCGCGAGGCCAACACCCTGTGCTCGAAGTCGTCCGACCCGGCGCTTGGCCGCGTCGGCCTCGCCCTCAAGGCCGCCATCGACCAGCTGCGCGAGCAGACACAGAACGTCGAGTGATGCCGACGTCGGGAACGCCACACGCCGGGCAGCCGTTCGAATACCGCCGCCGCGGGTTGATGCTGGTGCTGAGCTCGCCGTCGGGGGCGGGCAAGACCACGATCGCGCAGGAACTGCTCAAGCGCGATTCGGGCCTCACCATGTCGGTCTCCGCCACCACGCGCCCCAAGCGGCCGGGAGAGGTCGCCGGGCGCGACTACTACTTCG
>JBHICX010000176.1:0-5263 GCA_046759805.1 Kiloniellales bacterium
GAGGCGAGCGGCTCCGCAGGCGGGCGCCGGGCTCGACCTCGACATCCTGATCGTCGATGGCGGCTCCAGCGACGAGACCGTCGACATCGCGCGCAGGTATGGCGTGCCGGTGATCAGGGCCGAGAAGGGCCGGGGTGCGCAGCTCAAGGCCGGGGGCCGGGCCGCCACCGGCGACTGGCTCATGTTCCTGCATGCGGACACCCGGCTGACCGCCGGTTGGGCGGCCGCGGTGCATGGCTTCGCCGCCGACCCGGACAATCGGGAGCGGGCCGCGGTGTTCGCCTTCGCGCTGGATGACGATCACCCGGCGGCGCGGCGGATCGAGCGCCTGGCGGCGGCCCGGTGTTCCCTGTTGGGGCTGCCTTACGGCGACCAGGGCCTGGTCATCGCCCGCCCGTTCTACGAGCGTCTCGGCGGTTACAAGGAGATGCCCTTGATGGAGGACGTGGACATGGTGCGGCGCATCGGCCGCCGGCGCCTCATGACCCTCGGCGCCAAGGCGGTCACCTCGGCCCGCCGCTACCGCGAGGGCGGCTACTGGCGCCGGCCGCTGTTTCACCTGTTGTGTCTGTCGCTTTATTTCCTCGGCGTGTCGCCCAAGCGGCTGGCGGCGCTCTATGGCTGAGTGGACGGGCTTGACCCGTTTCGCCATGTCACGCCGGCCGCGCCATCGATCTCATGGTTGCCTTCTGAGCTCGGGCCAATACCCTTGTCAATGACGGAGCCGCCGTAGGCGGTGGCCCTGCGGGCCATCATTGACAAGGGTATTGGCCCGAGCTTTTTGCTCACCATGAGATCGGTGGCGCGGCAAGCACAGGCGGGAGGTGACAAGCGATGCGAGGATTGAACGGCAAGACCGCCATCGTCACCGGCGGCGGCGGCGCCATCGGACGCGCCATCGGGCGGCGGCTGGCCGAGGAGGGCGCGATCGTCGGCCTGTTCGACATCGACGCGAAGGCGGCCGAGGACGCGGCCCGAGACATCGGCGGCGCCGGCGGCCGGGCCTATGCCCATGCGGTGGACATCGTCGACTACGGCGCCGTCAAGGCCGCCGTGGCCGAGCTGGAAGCCGAGGCCGGGCCGATTCACATCCTCGTTAACAACGCCGGCTTCGACCGCTTCGCACGGTTCCTCGAGACCAAACCCGAGGACTGGGAGGAGATCATCGCCATCAATCTCCGGGGCCCGCTGAACCTGCACCATGCGGTGCTGCCCGGGATGGTCGAACGGGGTGCGGGCAAGGTGGTCAACATCGCCTCCGACGCCGCCCGCGTCGGCTCCTCCGGCGAGGCGGTCTATTCGGCCTGCAAGGGCGGGCTGGTGGCGCTGACCAAGACCCTGGCCCGGGAACTGGCGACCAAGGGCGTTTGCCTCAACGTCGTTTGTCCCGGCCCCACCGAGACGCCGCTGTTGGCCTCGGTGGCGCGCGACAGCGGCAGCGGCGACCGGCTGTTGGAGGCCTTCCGCCGGGCGACGCCGATGCGCCGGCTGGGCTTGCCCACGGACCACCCGGGGGTGGTGGCGTTCCTGGCCAGCGACGAGGCCAGCTTCATCACTGGCCAGGTGATCAGCGTCTCCGGCGGCCTGACCATGAGTGGATGACAAACGGAGGGGACATCGCCGTGACCTATGAAGACATCTTGTTCGAGGTGGCGGACGGCATCGCCACCATCACCATCAACCGGCCAGAGAAGCGCAACGCCTTCCGCGCCCGCACCGTCGAGGAGCTGATCGACGCCTTCCACCGCGCCGGTTGGGACAAGGCCGTCGGGGTCATCGTGCTCACCGGCGCCGGTGACAAGGCGTTCTCGAGCGGCGGTGACCAGTCGGCCCATGACGGCGCCTACGACGGCCGCGGGACGGTCGGCCTGCCGATCGAGGATCTGCAACTCCTGATCCGCGAGGTGCCGAAGCCGGTGATCGCCAAGGTGCGCGGCTACGCCATCGGCGGCGGCAACGTGCTGGCGCTCCTGTGCGACCTGACCGTGGCCGCGGAATCGGCCGTGTTCGGGCAGGTGGGCCCGGCCATGGGCTCGGTCGATCCGGGCTTCGGCACCGCCTACATGGCCCGGGTCATCGGCGAGAAGCGGGCGCGCGAGGTGTGGTATCTGTGCCGCCGCTACTCGGCTGAGCAGGCGCTGGCCATGGGCATGGTCAACGCCGTGGTGCCGGACGCCGATCTGGACGCCGAGGTCGAGCTCTGGTGCGCCGAGATCCTGAGCAAGAGCCCCACCGCGCTGGCCATCGCCAAGCGCTCGTTCAACGCCGACAGCGCCTCAATCCAGGGCATCGCCAGCATGGGCATGCACGCGCTGAGCCTGTATTACGCGACCGAGGAGTCCCGGGAAGGGGTGACGGCGTTCCTGGAGAAGCGCAAGCCCGAGTTCCGCAAATACGTGAAATAGGGCAGGGAATGCCGGCGCCGGCCGCCGTGCGCCGCGTCGCGTAGGCCTTGTTGGCTTGCCGGCGGTGGTCGGATATAGTCGCCGCTGCAAAGCCTTACCGGGCGGCAAGCTGGCGTGAAGCAACCAGCGGGGCAGGGGAGGACGCCGTGATACCGGGAGCCTTCGAATACCATCGGCCGGCGTCGGTCGATGACGTCATTTCCCTTCTAGGGCAGTACGGAGATGAGGGTCGGGTTCTGGCCGGCGGCCACAGCCTGATCCCGATGATGAAGATGCGCTTTTCCGAGCCGACGCACCTGATCGACCTTCGGGGCGTGGACGAGCTCAAGGGCATCCGGGAGGCCGACGGCGGCATCGTGATCGGCGCCATGACCACGCAGCACGAGGTCATCCAATCTGAGCTTCTGGCCGACCACTGCCCGATCCTGGGCGAGACGGCGCGGCTCGTTTCCGACCCGCAGGTGCGCTACTGCGGCACCATCGGCGGCAACGTCGCCAGCGGCGATCCGGCCAACGACATGCCGGCGGTGATGCAGTGCCTGGGTGCCGGCTACGTCCTGCGCGGACCGGGCGGCGAGCGCCGGGTGGCGGCGCGGGACTATTACCGGGGCGTCTACGACACCGCCCTCGGCGACGGCGAGCTGTTGACCGGCTTGAGCATTCCGCTGCCGCCGGCCGGCCACGGTCACGCCTACGAGAAGCTGAAGCGCAAGGTGGGCGACTACGCCATCGCCGCTGCGGCGGTGGTCCTGGCCGTCGACGGCGGCCGCTGCAGCCACGCCGCGATCGCGCTCACCAATGTCGGGCCGACGCCGCTCTATGCCGAGGCCGCCGGCCAGGCGCTCACGGGCTCGGAGATCGACGAGGCGGCGGTGGACAAGGCGGTGGAGCTGGCCCGGGGGCTGACCGAGCCGGCCGCCGACATGCGCGGCCCGGCGGACTATCGCAGCCACGTGGCCGGCATCATGGTCCGGCGCGCCATCGTCCGGGCGCGCGAGCGCGCCGGCGGCTGAGGAGGGGGGCGAACGTCATGAGCAAGATCCCCGTGCGGATGACGGTCAACGGCAACCCGGTGGAGGAGCTGGTGGAGCCGCGGCTGCTGTTGATTCACTTCCTGCGCGATCAGTTGAATCTGACCGGCGCCCATATCGGCTGCGAGACCTCCCACTGCGGCGCCTGCACGGTCGACCTCGACGGCAAGTCGGTCAAGAGCTGCACGCTGTTCGCGGTCCAGGCCGAGGGCGCCGAGGTCACCACGGTCGAGGGCATGGCCGCGGCCGACGGCACCCTGTCGCCGATCCAAGAGGGGTTCATGGAAGAGCACGGCCTGCAGTGCGGCTACTGTACGCCGGGCATGATCGTGCGCACCCACCGGCTGTTGCAGGAGAACCCGGACCCGAGCGACGAGGAGATTCGCTCGGGGCTGTCGGGGAACCTGTGTCGCTGTACCGGTTACCAGAACATCGTCAAGGCGGTGCGTTATGCCGCCCGGGCAATGCAGGCCGAAAAGGAGGCCGCCGAGTGATGACCGACACCGCCGAGATGACCTTGGAGGAGCGCGAGGCCACCCTGGGGGGCATCGGGTCCGCCCGCAAGCGCAAGGAGGACGTCCGCTTCATCCAGGGCAAGGGCAACTATGTCGATGACATCAAGCTGCCGGGCATGGTGTTCGGCGACTTCGTGCGCAGCCCCTACGCGCACGCCCGGATCAAGTCGATCAACACCGAGCCGGCCACGGCCGTGCCCGGCGTGCTGGCGGTGTTGACCGCGGCCGAGCTCAAGCCGCTGAACTTGCACTGGATGCCGACGCTCGCCGGCGACAGCCAGGCGGTGCTGGCCGAGGAGAAGGTGCACTTCCAGAACCAGGAGGTCGCCTTCGTCATCGGCGAGGACCGCTTCGCCGTGGCCGACGGGGTGCAGGCGGTGGAGGTCGAGTACGAGGCCCTGCCGGCGCTGGTCGATCCGAAGCAGGCGCTCACCGACGACGCGCCGATCCTGCGCGAGGACGCCAAGGACAAGGACGAGGTGGGCCAGGGCCCGCGCCGGCACCCCAACCACATCTTCAACTGGCAGGTGGGCGACAAGGAGGCCACCGACCGCGCCTTCAATGAGGCGGCGGTCACGGTCAAGGAGGAGATCTTCTACCAGCGGGTGCATCCCTGTCCGCTGGAGACTGCCGGCTGCGTCGCCTCTATGGACAAGGTCAAGGGCGCGCTTACCCTCTACGGCGGCTTCCAGGCGCCGCACGTGGTGCGCACGGTGGTGTCGCTGATCTCCGGCCTGCCGGAGCACAACATCCGGGTCATCGCCCCCGATATCGGCGGCGGTTTCGGCAACAAGGTGGGCGCCTATCCCGGCTACGTGTGCGCGGTCGTCGGCTCGATCGTGCTGGGCCGGCCGCTCAAATGGGTGGAAAGCCGTATCGACAACCTGTCCACGACGGCGTTCGCCCGCGATTACACCATGACCGGCGAGCTGGCGGCCGACCGGGACGGCCGGATCACGGGCTTGCGCGTGCACGTGCTGGCCGACCACGGCGCCTTCAACGCCCACGCCCAGCCGACCAAGTGGCCGGCCGGCCTGTTTAGCGTGGTGACCGGGAGCTACGACATTCCCGCCGCGCACGTGGCGGTGGACGGCGTCTACACCAACAAGGCGCCGGGCGGCGTCGCCTATCGCTGCTCGTTCCGGGTGACCGAGGCGTCGTATTTGATCGAGCGCATGATCGATGTCTTGGCCCAGAAGGCCGGCATCGACAAGGCCGAGATCCGCTTGCGCAACTTCGTCAAGCCGGAGCAGTTCCCGTACAACTCCTGCCTCGGCTGGGAGTACGACAGCGGCGACTACCCGACGGCGCT
>JBHICX010000177.1:0-5243 GCA_046759805.1 Kiloniellales bacterium
CCCCCGCCATGGGGCGGAACAAGATTGGACATCACAAGCGCTCGCTCCCTCGCTCGCGCGATAGGCCCGCCGCGGCGCGACGGCTGCATGCTAGCCGGGCGAACACACTCAAAGAATAAGGTTTTTGTCGGCCCATCCGAAAACTATCATACCGGCGCCACGCCAGGCGGTCATGATGGCGGTGTCCGGCGGATCGGTGGCGCACGGGGGAAGCGGACCGGGGGACATGGCAAGCGAGCGGCCGAAGAGCCAGACCATCCTGGTGGTCGGCGGCGGCATCGCCGGCATCACCGCGGCGGTGGAAGCCGCCGAGGTCGGCTGCGACGTGGTCCTGGTCGAGCGCGACCCTAGCATCGGCGGCCGGGTAGCGCAGCTGAACCGGTACTTCCCGAAGCTCTGCCACCCGACCTGCGGCCTGGAAATCAACTTCCAGCGCATCCGGAAGAACCCGCGCATCAAGCTCATGACCATGACCGCCGTGACCGGGGTCACCGGCACCAAGGGTGACTACGTGGTCACGCTCACGACCACGCCGCGCTACGTGAACGCCAACTGCACCGCCTGTGGCGAGTGCGCCAGGGCGGCCGAGACCGAGGTGCCCGATCCGTTCAACTTCGGCATCGGCCGGGTCAAGGCGGCCTATCTGCCGCACGAGATGGCGTTCCCCATGCGCTACGTCATCGACGGCTCGGTCATCGGCACGTCCGAGGCCGAAAAGATCAAGGCGGCCTGCAAGTACGACGCCGTCGAGCTGGACCAGCAGCCGACGACCTTCACGGTCAATGCCGGCGCCATCATCTGGGCCACCGGCTGGCGGCCCTACGATGCGGCCAAGATCACGCCCTATGGCTACGATCGCAGCCCCGACGTCATCAACAACATGGAGATGGAGCGGCTGGCCGCCCGCACCGGCCCCACCGGGGGACGGATCGTGCGCCCCTCGAACGGCGAACCGGCCAAGCGGGTGGCGCTGATCCAGTGCGCGGGGTCGCGCGACCAAAACCATCTGCCCTATTGCTCGGGCATCTGCTGTCTGGGCTCGCTCAAGCACGCGGCCTATGTGCGCGAGCAGTACGCCGACGCCCAGGTGGACATCTACTACATCGACATCCGCACCCCCGGGAAATTCGAAGCGTTCTACAACCGCATCCGCTCCGACAGCCAAGTGCGTTTCATCAAGTCCAAGCCCGGCCACATCGAAACCGACGATACGGGCACCCCGGTGGTTTGCGGCGAGGACACCATCAGCCGCGAGGTCTATGCCCGGCCCTACGACCTGGTGGTGCTGGCCACCGGCATGGAGCCGGTGGCGGCGGGCAAGGGGGCGCCCGAGGTGGCGCTGGAGCGGGACGAGTACGGCTTCATCGTGCCCGGGACCGGCGAGGAGGACGGCATGTTCCAGGCCGGGGTGGCGGCAGCGCCGCTGGACGTCGCACTCTCGGTGCAGACCGCGACCGCCGCCGCCTTGCGGGCCGTGCAGGCGGTCACCGGCGGCTAGGAGGCTTGAACCGTGGCAGCCAGAAGACCCGGCGTCTATCTGTGCAAGGGCTGCGGCATCGGCGAGGCGGTGGCGGTCGATGCGCTGGAGACGGTGGCCAGCCAGGAGCTGGGGGTACCGCTGTGCCGCCGGCACGACTGCCTGTGCAGCGAAGCCGGAGTCGAGACGATCAAAGAGGACATCGCCGACGGCGCCATCGACCAGGCGGTCATCGTCGCCTGCTCGCCTCGGGTGATGACCGACCGCTTCGCCTTCGTCGGCGCCGACGCGGTGCGCGCCAATGTGCGCGAGCAGGTGGTCTGGACCCACCCGGCGGGGGACGCCAACACCCGGGCAATGGCCGTGGACCAGCTGCGCATGGCGGTCGCCGAGGCCGCCAACACCGCCCGGCCCGAGCCGCTGACGGAAGCCGCCGTCAGCCAGCGCATCCTGGTGGTGGGGGGCGGGCTGTCGGGCCTCACCGCGGCGCGCGAGGCGGCGCGGCTGGGCCACCAGGTGCTGCTGGTGGAGCGCGCCGGCGAGCTCGGCGGTTGGTCACGCCGGTGGAGCCGGCGCATGCCCCATCGGCCGCCCTATCGCGACCCCCAACCCAACGAGATCAAAGACCTGATCGCGGCGGTCACCGACGATCCCCGGATCACCGTGATGACCGACGCCGTGGTCACCAGGACCGAGGGAATGCCGGGCAGGTTCGAGGTGGACATCCGGCACCAGGGCCGCGATGAGTACGCGCGCGTCGGCGCCATCGTCGTGGCCACCGGCTGGCGGCCCTACGATCCCAACAAGCTGGGGCACCTGGGCTATGGCGCTTCGCCGGACGTGGTCACCAACGTCGAGCTGGAGGACATGCTGGGCCGCGGCCCGGTCACCCGCAAGTCCGATGACCGACCGGTCAACGCGGTCGCCTTCATCCAATGCGCCGGCTCGCGGGACCCGGAGCATCTGCCCTATTGCTCGTCGATCTGCTGCGGCATCTCGATCAAGCAGGCGTTGCAGATCCTGGAAGCCGACCGGTCGGCCAGCGTCTACATCATCTACGAGGAGTTGCGCACGCCGGGCACGGCGGAGGAGTTCTACCGCCAGGCCCAGGAGGCTGGCGTCATCTTCATGAAGGGCAAGGTCAAGTCGGTGGACAAGGAGCTGACGGTGCTGGTCGACGACGAGTTCCTGGGTGAGCAGGTGCCCATGGCCGGCCTCGACCTGGTGGTGCTGGCCACCGGCATGGTGCCGAACGCGACCAACCCCGAGGCGGCGGCCCAAGAGCGCGGGGAGGACCTGCTTACCTCCGACATCAACCCGGTGGCGCCGATCGAGGTGGCCGGCTATGCGGCGGAGACCCCGGCTCCGTGGCCGCGGGCGGAGGAGACCCTGCCGCCGGGCGGATCGGTCCTCAACCTGCAGTACCGCCAGGGGCCGCACCTGCCGGTGCTGGCCGACGGCTTCATGGATTCCCACTTCATCTGCTTCCCCTACGAGACCCGGCGCACCGGCATCTACACCTGCGGGCCGGTGCGGGCGCCGATGGGCATGGCCGAGGCCGCCGAGGACGCCGCCGGCGCCGTGCTCAAGGCCGCCCAGGCGATCCGCAATGCCGGCGAAGGGGCGGCGCTGCATCCGCGGGCGGGCGACCTGTCGATCCCGCGGTTCGGCCTCGACCAGTGTACCCAGTGCGGGCGCTGCGCCATGGAATGCCCGTTCGGCGCCATCGAGATCGGCCCCGACCGCTACCCCGCGGTCGCCGAGACCCGGTGCCGGCGCTGCGGCGTGTGCATGGGGGCGTGCCCGGTGCGCACCATCGACTTCGACAACTACGGCGTGCACCAGATCAGCGAGATGATCCGAGCCGTGGAGGTGCCCGCGGATGGCGGAGCGGAGCCGCGGGTCCTGGTCCTGGCCTGCGAGAACGACGCCTACCCGGCGCTCGACATGGCCGGCATCAGCCGCCACCGGTTCAGCCCCTTCGTACGCATCATCCCGGTCCGCTGCCTGGGCTCGGTCAACGTGTCGTGGGTGACGGAAGCCTTGGCCGCCGGTTATGACGGGGTGATGCTGATGGGCTGTAAGTCGACCGACGACTACCAGTGCCACTTCATAAAGGGCAGCCGCATCGCCCAGGAGCGGATGACCAAGATGCGCGATACCCTCGACATGATGATGCTGGATCACGGGCGGATTACGGCCGAGGAGATCTCGATCGCCGACTCGGCCCGGGTGCCGCGGGTGATCGACAACTTCGTCGCCACGATCGGGGAGTTGGAACCCAATCCTTTCAAGGGGATCGAGTGATGACCGCGAACTCGGTGGCCGTGCCCGAGCGGACATACGACCTCGGCTTTGCCCGGTGGGTCTACGAGAACGTCGACGGCGGCGACAAGCTCAGCCTGTGCATGCAGTGCGGCGTGTGTTCCGGGTCGTGCCCCATCGGCACCCAGATGGACTACGGCCCGCGCAAGCTGTTCATGATGATCCGCGCCGGCATGAAAGAGGCGGTGATGACCTCGAACACCATGCAGAGCTGCGTCCTGTGCTATCGCTGCGTGGTGCGCTGTCCGCGGGGCGTGCCGGTCGCCTACATCCTCCAGGACCTGATGACCAAGGCGGTGGAGCAGGGCTACGCCAAGGCCAAGCAGTCGGAGAACGCCCGCTTCGCCAAGGCGTTCTGGTGGAGCACCCTGACCTTCGGGCGCACCGACGAGCGCCTGGTGACCACCCGGTACTATTTCTCCGGCGGACTCGCAGAGGGCGTCAGGAAGGGATTGGAGAACGTCAAGATCGCGCTCGGCATGCTGAGGACTGGACGCATGCATTTCGGCCGGCCGAAGAAGATCAAGGACACCAAGGGCCTTAAGGCCATCATGCGCAAGGCCAAGGAGATCGAGGCGCGCGAGGGCGGAGGGATAGAGCCATGAGCGATGGCGGCGGCGCCAGCGAGGCGGCAAAGAAGAAGAACAAGTACACCTACTATCCCGGGTGCAGTTCCCAGGGCAGCGCCTCGCACCTGGACAAATCCTTGCGGGCCGTCGCCCCGGAGATCGGCATCGAGCTCGAGGAGCTCGACGACTGGAACTGCTGCGGCGCCTCGGTCGGCCACGTGGAGAGCGGCTATCTGCCCAACACGGTGCTGTCCGGGCGCAACCTTGCCCTGGCCGAGAAGCAAGGCCCCCAGGACATCCTGACCGGCTGCGCGGCCTGCTACCTCAACACCCACGCCGCCAACGAGAAGATCAAGCAAGACGTCAAGCTCAGACGCAACGTCAACGAGGCGTTGGCGGAGGGCGACCTCACATATGACGAGGACCTCAAGGTGCGCCACGCCTGCGAGGTGATCGTCAACGACGTCGGCGTGGACAAGGTCGAGCAGCGGGTGACCAATCCGCTTGAGGGTCTCAAGGTGGCCGGCTATGTGGGCTGCCAGACGGTGCGGCCGTTCGCCAACACCGGCGCCGGCGGCAAGTACGACACCTACGACGACCCGGAGTTCCTGGACAACTTCACCAAGGCGGTCGGCGCCGAGGCGGTCGACTACGACCCCAAGACCTCGTGCTGCGGCGGGGCCATTTCGGTGATCAACCCCGACAAGACGCTGCATCTGATCAAGAAGATCCTGGACGCGGCGGCCGAGGCCGAGGCCGACGTGATCGCCACCCCCTGCCCGCTGTGCCAGCAGAACGTCGAGATGTACCAGGACGCGGTCAACAAGAAGTTCGGCACCGACCACGAGATCCCGGTGGTGTTCTACAGCCAG
>JBHICX010000178.1:0-5236 GCA_046759805.1 Kiloniellales bacterium
AGCAAAGCTGAGCCCTAGCACTCGGCAACCTCGGGGTGCGGAAATCCGTACGTTTGCGTACGGCCGAATGTGATCGTCGTTCACTTGGGCAGCCCCGCCTTGCGGAGGCCATCGAGGACGTGCTCGACGTCCTTCTCGTGGCGGAACCGATAGAGATGTCTCGCCCTTTCCATGGCGTAATTGGGCGAGCGATCGAGAAACTTGGCGAGCGCATCCCGTGCCTCATCGGTGCGACCAAGCTGGGCGAGGGCGGCGGCCAGCCACCGGTGGCCGCTGGCATATTGCGGAAACCGCTGCACACACATCTTCGCTGCCTCGACCGCCCGTTCGTAGTCCCGCACCATGTAGTGGTACGCGGCCAACGCCCCAAAAAACAGGAACAGCCACGGATCGCTCGGGCTGATGCGGATGCCCCGTTGCGCGGCGTCGACGCCCTCCCGAAACTGGCCGTCCATAAACAGCGCGCAGAAATGGGCGTGATAGCCCAGGGCGAAACTGGGGTTGAGTTCAATGGCACGCCGGGCGGCGGTGATCCCTGCGTTGTATTGCCCGCTGTAGGTGCTCGTGTAGGCCAGTGCGGCCTGCGCGAACGGGTCCAATTCGTCGCACCTGACCGCGTTGAGCGCCGCCTCGTGTGCGGAAGCCAGCATGCTGGCCGGGTGCTCGGCGGTGCCCAGCACTAACCTGAAAAACCCGACCAGGGCAATTCCCGCGCGAGCGGCGGCGAAGTTCTGATCTTCGGCGGCCGAGCGCTGGAACAGTTCACCCGCCTGCTCGATGTCCTCCTTGGTGATCTTATTGAGATACCACATGCCGCGCTGGTAGAGATCCCAGGCATCCAGACTCTCCGGGTTCTCCCGATTCGCCCGCTGCATCTCGGCGCGCCCAACGGCGGGTTCCAAGGCGGCAACGATCGCCTCGGTGATCTCGTCCTGAACGGCAAATACATCCTCGAGCGCGCGGTCGTAGCGCTCTGCCCACACGTGGTGGCCGGTTTCCGAATCGATGAGCTGGCCGGAAATGCGGACCCGGTTGCCCGCCTTGCGGACGCTGCCTTCCAGCACGTAGCGGGCGCCCAGTTCTCGCCCCACGTCCTTCACGTCGATGGCGCGCCCCTTGTAAGTGAAGCTTGAGTTTCGGGCGATCACCGGCAGCCAGCGCCACATAGCCAGCCTGGTCAGGATGTCTTCCGCGATCCCATCGGCGAAGTACTCCTGCTCGGGGTCTCCGCTCATGTTCTCGAACGGTAACACCGCAATCGCCGGGCGGCCGCCGAACCCGGGTACTGGCTGAGAAACATCGGTGGGTGCACCGAGCCGGTTCTCGGCGATTAGCACCTGGAAGACGCGCACCGGCCGGACGATGTTCTTGACCCGGTGCTCGCCTAGATTCTCGAATGCCAAATCCGTCTTTCCCTGAACCTCGGCGTAGACCTTGTCCGAGAAGCACACCGCGCCGGGCTCCGCCAGCTCTTGTAGTCGAGCCGCGACGTTCACGCCGTCGCCGTAGATGTCGTCACCGTCGATGATGATGTCCCCAAGATTTATGCCGATCCTGAACTCGATGCGCCTGGCCTCCGGCACATCCGCGTTTCGCTTGCGCATGCTTCGCTGTATCTCGGTCGCACACTCGACCGCGTCGACGACACTGGTGAATTCCACCAGCGCACCGTCTCCCATCAGCTTGACGATGCGGCCATTGTGCTCCGCGATTTTGGGGTCGATCAGCTCTTTGCGGTGGGCCTTGACCTGCGCAAGCGTCCCCGCCTCGTCCTCCCCCATGAGGCGGGAGTAGCCGACGACGTCGGCCGAAAGGATCGCCGAAAGCCTTCGCGCCATCTCTCCTCCCTGGGCAACCGCGGATTGGCGGATAGGCTTAAGATTATCTATCGAAGCGGGGTAGCATACACTGTTTTTGAAGGGGGAGCCGAAACCCCTGGTTTTTCGTACCTCCAGGCCGAGCGGTTAGTGCCGATGGCCGTAGACGACAGAAATCTACAGAAATCTGATGAGGCGTAACCAACCGGTGGCTGCCCTCAGTGGGGGGCAAAGCACGGGATTGCACCCGTCTCGGACTACCCCTGTGCGGTGTGTGGGTTTCACGAGCCGCTTCCAATTCGCGATCTCGCCGCCAATCAAGGTCGCGGCACCATGGTAAAGGTTTCATAAACGGTCTCCGCGTATTGCTATTGCGGCGAAGGGCAATGCGACCTTGCCGGCGCCGGTCGGCACGCGGGCGTCCGGCGCGGGAAGGGATTTTTAGCGCGTAATGGTATCGAATCGTCTCAGCGCCGTCTGGTTTCCGCTGCTGCTGTGCCTCGGCCTGCAGATCATCTTCGTGGCCACCGGTTCCTCACCGGTTCTGGAGGGGGGACTGGTGGGCCCGGACAGCTACATGCGTCTCAACCGGGTGGCCCATTTCGTCGCCGAAGGCGGCTGGTTGGACCCCGCGTTTCCCAGGAGTAACGCCCCCTATGGCGAGGTTTTGCACTGGACGCGACCGTTCGACGTGCTGCTGTTGATCGGGGCCTGGCCGGCCGCGCTGGTGACCGAGTTCCCCACGGCGCTGTTCTGGTCCGGAGCGCTCATGAGCCCGGTCCTGCAGGTCCTGGCCGTGGTCGCGCTCGGTTGGGCGGCGGCACCGATCTTCGACCGGCGGCGTCTCGTCTACCTGGGCATCCTGTTTCTGCTGCAGCCGGCTCTCGCCAACTATTTCCTTGCCGGACGGGCGGACCACCACAGCTTGATCCTGGTCTTGTTCGCCTTGTTGCTCGGCTTTGCCCTGCGGCTGGTGCAGCGTCCGTTCCGGCCCGGCCTGTGTCATGCCGCCGGTGCGGTGGCCGGGCTGGCGCTGTGGGTCAGCGTCGAGTCGACCGTGGCGCTGTTCTTAACCATGGGGGCGCTGGGGCTGTTCTGGATCGTCGCCGGCCGGGATTTCCACAGGAAGAGCCTGCATGTCGCCGTGGCGCTTGTCGCCGCGACGACCCTGGCGATGCTGCTGAACAAGCCGTGGGACCACCTGCCGGTGCCGGAATACGACCGCCTGTCGATCGTTCATTGGACGCTGACGGCGCTCATTGCCGGGTTCTGGGCCGTGGTTTCCTTGACGGAGCGGCGCAGTACGCTTTGCGCCACCCCGGCCGGGCGGCTCATGCTGGCGGTCGCCGGGCTCCTGGGCGCGGCCGGGGTGATGTGGCTCGCCTTTCCCAAGGTCTTTCTCGGCCCCCTCGCGGACGTGGACCCGGGGATCGTTTCGATCTGGTTGAGCCAGGTCCAGGAGGTGCGGCCGCTCATCACGTTGGAAGGCTTGAGCCTGGCCTGGCCGATATTCTGGTTGGGCATTGCCATACCGTCGCTGCCGTTCCTCATCTGGATGCTTTGGCGGGAGCGCGGATCTGGCATCGCCGGCGCCTGGATCTACGTGGCCATCGGCCTGTTGGTCTATGTGCCGCTCAGCTTTTACCAGGTGCGCTGGGCCACCTACGCCGAATTGCTCCTGATTTTGCCCTACACGGAGCTGTTGGTGCGGCTGCTGCGGCGAACCCGGGCGCTCGGGCCACCGCTGGTGCAAGACATCGCGCGGGCGGCCCTGGTAGCCGCCTTCTGCGTCGCTTTTCCGATCCTGGGACGGGCGGTGGCGGCGGTCGAGGCCGGCCCCTTCCCGGTCGCCTATGGCACGGATTGTCCGCTGCCTGCCATGGCGCGGTACCTCGATGACCGCGACGGATGGGGCGACAGAGAGCGAACCATCCTGGCGCTGATGGACTTCGGCCCCGAGCTCCTCTACCGGACCCGGCATCGGGTGATCGCGACGCCTTACCATCGCAACGGTGCCGGAATCATCGATACCCACCGCTTCATGACCGCGACCGACGAGGCGGTGGCGCGAGGACTTGCCGAGTCCCGCCGCTTCGACCTGGTTCTTACCTGTCGCTCGCCGGTGGAGGCGGCCGCCTTCGCGGCCGATCACGGCCGCCCGACCCTGTATCAGCGGCTGCGGGCGGGCGAGCACCCGCCTTGGCTGCGCCAGGTCGCGCTGCCGCCGCACCTGGCGGACCGCTTCGCGCTGTTCGAGGTGATCCGCTAGCTTGGCCGGCTATTGCGCCGCCCGGCTGCCGGACTCCGCGGGCTCGGAACGCACGGCGTCGCGTTGGAACGGCGCGATGCCGAGATAGGCCATGCGCTTGAGCTCGCGCCGCCCGCGGCTGACGCTGTCCAGAATAAGCCCGCTGGTCAGGCTCAGGAAGGCCAGCAGCATCATGCCGGTGGCGAGCACCGCAGTGGGCAGACGCGGGACCAGGCCGGTCTCCAGATAGGTGAGCAAGAGCGGCCAGGCCAAGGCGACGGAGGCCACGGCGAGGGCGGCGAAGATGGCGCCGAAGAAGGCGAACGGGCGCACCTCCTTGAGCAACAAGAGGATCGTCCAGCCGATGCGCAGGCCGTCCCGGAAGGTCTTGAGCTTGCTGCCCGACCCCTCCGGGCGGGCGCCGTAACGGGTGTCGACCTCGGCCGCCGGCATGCGCAGCTCGAGCGCGTGAACGGTGAGCTCGGTCTCGATCTCGAAGCCACGGGCCAGCGCCGGGAACGACTTGACGAACCGCCGCGAGAGGATGCGGTAGCCCGAGAGCACGTCGTTGAACCGTTTGCCGAACAGGGCGGCGACACAGCCGCTCAAGAACAGGTTGCCGAACCGGTGGCCGCGCCTGAAGGCGGCGGCGTCCACGGTGTCGGTGCGGGCGCCGACCACCATGTCGAGATTCTCGCTCACCAGCAGGTCCACCATGCGGCGGGCGGCCGCGACGTCGTAGGTATTGTCGCCGTCCACCAGGACGTAGAGGTCGGCGTCGATGTCGGCAAACATGCGGCGCACCACGTTGCCCTTGCCCTGCAGGGGCTCGCTGCGCACCACTGCGCCGGCGCCGGCCGCCCTTTCCCGGGTCGAATCGGTGGAGTTGTTGTCATAGACGTAGACCCGGCATTCCGGCAGCACCTGACGGAACGCCCGGGTCACCGCGGCGATGGTAAGCTCCTCGTTGTGACAGGGCACGAGGACGGCTATTTTCTTGTTGCTCGTCATGGCCTGCCGCAGACGCGGCGCCCCGACGCCGGGCGCCTCGCCACAAGCCTAGGAATGAGCCCTGAATATTCCCTTAATCCCCAGCCGGCGCGTTGAGCGCCATCGGTCTCATGGTTGCCTTCCGAGCTCGGGGCCACACCCGTGTAAAAGGCGTGAGGCC
>JBHICX010000179.1:0-5227 GCA_046759805.1 Kiloniellales bacterium
CCTGAGCGGAAAATGCTCTAGTAGGCCGTCTTGAGCTTGAGCCAGTTGTAGCGGTCGTCGGACTTGATGGTGATGTCCCGGGTGCGGGTGCCGTGCAGCACCGTCAGCCGCACCTCGACCCCAGCCGGACCCCGCGCCCACAGCTTGCGGTAGAAGTCGGCCATACCCTCGACGGGCTGGTCCTCGACGGTCAGGATGATGTCGCCGGCGACGATGCCGGCCTGTGCCGCCGGGCCGCCCGTGGCCACCCGGGTGACGAACAGGCGGCCCTGCGCCTCCTCGGTATAGACCCCGATCCAGGGCCGCGGCGGTTCCGTCGAGCGGCCCTGCGCCAGCAGGTCGGCCAGGATCGGTTTCAGCTCGTCGATCGGCACGAACATGTTACCGGGACGCGGCCGCGGCCCTTGGGCGGCGTCAGAGACGATGAGCGAGCCGATACCGACCAGCCGACCGTCGGTGTCGATGAGCGCGGCGCCGCCCCAGCCCAGCCGCGGCGGCGAGGTGAAGATGGCGCTTTCCAATAGATACTCCCAATACCCGGCGAAGGATCGGCGCGAGACCACGACCGCCGGCGCCGCCGACTGCTCGTCCTCGCGGCTGGCGACGATGACCAGGTCGTCCTCGCGTAAGCGCGAGGAGTCGCCGAGCGCCATCGGCTCCGCATCGAGATTGTCCAGCGCGCGCACCAGGCCGAAGCCGGAGGCGTGGTCATAGGCCAGGATATCCGCCGGCGACCGCCGGCCGCTGCGGTCCACCACCTCGACCTGGCCGGCCTCCAGAATCAAATAGCCGATGGTGACGACCAGGCCGCCGTCGTCGATCACCACGCCGCTGCCTCGGCGCTCGGTACCCAGCGAGCCAGCGGTGCGGGCATCCGCCGGCACCACGGCATGAAGGCCGACGACGCTGGAGAGCAGACGCTCCGGCCGGTCGACCTGGGCCGAGGCCTGCGAGGCCAGCGCCAACGCCGCAACGGCGATGAGGGCGGCGCAGGTGTCGCGCACCCAGCCCGCTCTCGAGAACCTGGCCATTGGCGGCATCTTGCTCCCTGACTGGCGGCGGTCTATCCCGTTGTGTCCGGATTGCGTGCGGCGCGTTCGGGGCTATCGTGCTAGACTGATTCTCGAGCAATGTCCAATCCCTTCGACCTCGTCGAGGAGCCCGCCGCCGCGCCGCCGGGCCTTCGCCCCGCCGAAGGGGCTTCGGCCCCGCAGGCGGGCCCGGGGCCCTACCTCGAGGGGCTCAATGCGATGCAGCGCCAGGCGGTCGAGGCGATCGACGGCCCGGTGCTGGTGCTGGCCGGCGCCGGCACCGGCAAGACCCGGGCGCTCACCGCCAGGCTCGCCCACATCCTGATGACCGGCCGGGCCATGCCCTCGCAAGTGTTGGCCGTCACCTTCACCAACCGGGCGGCGCTGGAGATGAAGCGGCGGGTGGCGTCGAGCCTCGGCCGGCCGATCGAGGGCTGGTGGCTCGGCACCTTCCACGCGCTCGGCGCCCGCATACTGCGACGGAACGCGGAGCTGGTCGGTCTGAAACCCAATTTCACCATCCTCGACGCGGACGACCAGGTGCGGCTGTTGAAGCAGGTGCTACAGGGCGCGGGGATCGACGAACGGCGCTGGCCGGCGCGGGTGCTGTCCGCCGTGATCCAACGTTGGAAGGACCGCGGCCTCACCCCGGACAAGGTGACGGCGGCTGAGGCCTCGGACTTCGCCAAGGGCCAGGCGGTCAAGCTGTACGCCGCCTATCGGGATCGGCTTACCGCCTTGAACGCCGCCGACTTCGGCGACTTGCTGCTGCACTGTCTGACCCTGTTTGGCGGCGAGCCGGAGGTGCTGGCGCGCTACCAGCAGCAGTTCCGCTATATCCTGGTGGACGAGTACCAGGATACCAACGTGGCCCAGTACCTGTGGCTGAGGCTGCTGGCCCAGGGCCATCACAACATTTGCTGTGTCGGTGACGACGATCAGTCGATCTACGGCTGGCGCGGCGCCGAGGTGGGCAACATCCTGCGCTTCGAGAAGGACTTCCCTGGCGCCAAGGTGATCCGACTGGAGCAGAACTACCGGTCGACAACACACATCCTGGGCGCCGCCGGCGGCCTTATCGACAACAACCGGAGCCGGCTCGGCAAGACCCTGTGGACCGAGCATGACCAGGGCGAGCGGGTGGTGGTGCGCATGGTCTGGGACGGCGAGGCCGAGGCGCGGGCGGTCGCCGACAAGGTCGAGGATTTGCAGCGCGCCGGCCACCCGCTCACCGAGATCGCGATCCTGGTGCGCGCCGGCTTCCAGACCCGCGAGTTCGAGGAGCGCTTCCTCACTATCGGCCTGCCGTACCGGGTGATCGGCGGCGCCCGCTTCTACGAGCGCCAGGAGATCCGCGACGCCATCGCCTATCTGCGGGTGATCCACCAGCCGGACGACGACCTGGCCTTCGAGCGCATCATCAACCGGCCGCGCCGCGGTATCGGGCAGGCGACCATGCAGGTGTTGCATCGGCTGGCCCGCGCCGATGGGCTGTCCCTGTTCGCCGCCGCCCTCGAGCTGGTCGGGACCGACGAGCTCCGGCCCCAGGTGCGCCGGGCGCTGGCGGCGCTCATCGACGACTTCGCGGACTGGCGCGCCGCCGCGGCGGCGCTGCCCCCGGCGGAGCTGGTGCAACGGGTGCTGGAGGAGTCGGGCTATATCGCCATGTTGGAGGCGGACAAATCGCTCGACGCCCCGGGGCGGCTGGAGAACCTGAGCGAGCTGGGACCGGCGGTCTCCGAGTTCGACACGCTGGCCGGCTTCCTGGAGCATGTGAGCCTGGTGATGGAGACCACCGAGGCGGCCGAGGGCGACATGGTCAACCTGATGACCCTGCATTCGGCGAAGGGGCTGGAGTTTGACACCGTGTTCCTACCCGGCTGGGAGGACGGTCTGTTCCCGCATCAGCGGGCGCTCGCGGAGACCGGCCTGAAGGGCCTGGAGGAGGAGCGGCGGCTGGCCTATGTCGGGCTCACCCGGGCCCGCAAGCGGGCCATCGTCAGCCTGGCCACCCGCCGCCTCGTCAACAATCTGTGGCAGACCAACCTGCCCTCGCCCTTCGTCGGGGAGCTGCCGGCCGAGCATGTCCACCAGCTGAGCGACCTGGACCCCCTTGGTCCCTCGGGGGGCCTGCGCGAGCCCCGCGCCGGCTTCGCGGCCACCGCTGGGGCAGCGTCTGGGAGAGCGGCGGCCGGGATCGGGCGCCGGTTGCCGCCGGGCGCTGGCGCGCCTGCGCGACGAAGCCGCTCCGGCGGCGTAGGCGCGTCAACCGGGACGGCGTGGTGATCGACGCCGAGGCGCGCCTTATCGAGGCGGCGTCCGACGCGGTCCGGCCTGCGCCGACTGAAGGCCGGTTCACGCCCGGCGCCCGCGTGTTCCACCAGAAGTTCGGCTACGGGACCGTGGCCCAGGTGGACGCGGGCAAGCTCGACATCGACTTCGACAAGGCGGGCCGTAAGAAGATTGTCGACAGTTTCGTCGAGCCGGCGTGAGGCGCCTTTGGGCGATTGCGTTTATACCATCGGCCATTATGGCCGATGGTATGACACTCCGACCCCGTTCCCTCGTTTTCCCGCATCGTGGGCCAAGGAGCCGGCCCACAGAGCAGCATATCAGGTTGTGTGCGAGCGGCTAGGCGATCTCGACCTCAACCTTCGTCGAGACCGCCCGACGGATGGCGTCGCAAACTGGAGAGTGTGCTTCAGCCCACTCGACGATCTCCCGCAGGCGTTCCGGAGCTATGCCAGCCGCCCCGATTCGGACCCGGGTCCGCACGCTGAGAGGGCCGGGCGAAATCGAGTCGTCCATGCCCACAAGGCCGCGGTCGTCCGACTCGCTGTCGACCGTCACCTCGAGAGTAGTCAAGGCCACGCCTTCCTGCGCGGCACGCATCGCGATCATCGTAGCATCGCAGCTTGCCAGGGCCGCCCGTGACAGCCAGCCCGGAGAGGGCGCCGCTTCTCCGCCGCCGACCGCTGAGGGCATGTCGGTTACCACATTCGCACCACCTGGCCCCTCCACTCGGCACCGCAGCTCCTCCTCGATAACCGCAGTGGCCGGCGCATTGGTGGAACGGGCGTCGTCGGGATGCTCAGTCAAGTACGCGATTACTTGCTGTATAGAATTCTGGATGTGGTCGAGGGACATTGGGATCTCCCTGTGCAAATGGGTAGCAGATCAGCTGGTCCGAGCACTGCCTTAGCCACTCTCGACTTCCAAATGGCTAGCGACTTGAAGTGACTTCAGTAGCGCCAGGTAGATTGGGCAGCGCTCCTGCCAAGCCCGGTAGAGCTCTTGCACCCTGTCCTCGCTCTCGGACGACTGAATTTGAATGCTGAGCTGGAGGTTTTGGAGGTCCGGCGCGACGCCCTCCATCGCCAGGAGACCGCGTGAGTCGGCCTCGCATTGTGCCGTCGCCTCCACCCCCTCGACTCGGACGCCGAGTTGTGGCGCCAGGGTGTCGCGGATGAACACAACCGCACAGCCCGCCAGTGCGCTCAACAGCAGAGCGGTCGGGCTAGGCGCTTCGTTAGTGCCACCCAACGGTTGCGGCAGGTCGGTATGCCACGTGAAGGGCCCGGCTTCCATGACGGCCCGACCGCCATCGCTGCGGGCTTTTACCGTTGGACTGCCCTTGGCCTTCTCCGGCTGCTCTTGCCACAGACGCATCGTGTCCTGAATCGTTTCCGGCTTCATTAGACCCCCCCCTTCATTTATCCGAGATTTATCCGGGAGTTCCCAGATGGGTCCTCCCAAGCACCGACAACGATAGCATTATCGAGTATCGATCGGAAGCGTGGCTATTCATCCCGGTCTGGCGGCTTGGGATGAGCCGCTCGGTGCATCCAAGACCACGTCAAGGTGCAATCGGGTGCGCCATGACCGAGCCTCCAGCATCGCCTCAAGATATTGATTCTTATATACGAATCGGCGCTAAAGGCCAGTGAAATTGCGATCCAAATGGGGAATCCGGGTTTATTAGCCGGGGACGATGTCGTCGAGATCGACGTTGAGCCCGCTGGCGATGGCGCGAAGGACCTTCGACGAGCCGCCGCGTTTGCCGGACTCGATCTGCGACACGTCAGCCGGGTTGACGCCGACCTTTTTGGCGAGATCTTGCTGCGTCAGCCCACGGTATTTGCGCCACACACGGACGGGATTCTCTCTCTCGATCAGGCGGTTGACCACTTCTATGG
>JBHICX010000180.1:0-5226 GCA_046759805.1 Kiloniellales bacterium
TTCCTCACCCCGCCAATGGCGATGTCGTGTTACTACCTCAAGGGGGTGGCGCCGCCCGGTATCGAGCTCGCCGAGATCTTCAGGGGGGCATTGCCCTTCCTGTCAATGGTGATCGTCGCCATGGCGATCGTCTATACGGTGCCCGAGGCGACCACGTGGCTTCCGACCCTCATCTACGGCGAGTTTTGACGGCTTCCGGCTGCCGCTCGGGAAGCGCCCGCGTGCTCGATAGCCAAAACCTCGGCCAGCTGACGGCGGTTCAGGCGGCGGAGGCGGTTCGCGCGGGCGAGATCACCTCCGAGGAGTTGATCGCGGCCTGCCTTGAGCGCATCGCCGAAGTCGAAGGGACCGTCCAGGCCTGGGCCTACTTGGATGCGGACTACGCGCTCGAGCAGGCGCGGGCGCGCCATCGGACTCGCCAGGAAGGCCGATCCCTCGGGGCCCTGCACGGCATCCCGGTCGGCGTCAAGGACATCTTCGACACCGAGGACATGCCGACCGAGGACGGCACCGTGCTGCACGCCGGACGCAAGCCGCTGTCGGACGCCGCCGTGGTGAGCCAGCTTCGCACCGCCGGCGCGATCATCATCGGCAAGACCGTAACCACCGAGCTCGCCGTCCTCTATCCGGGCAAGACCACCAACCCGCACGACCCGGCGCGCACGCCCGGGGGCTCGTCGAGTGGCTCGGCGGCCGCCGTTGCCGCCGGCATGGTGCCGCTCGCGATAGGCACCCAAACCAACGGCTCGATGATCCGGCCGGCGGCGTTTTGCGGCGTTTATGGGTTCAAGCCGACATTCGGGTTGATTTCGCGCCACGGCGTGCTCCGCCAATCGCGGCCGCTCGATCAAGTGGGGGTGTTCGCGCGCTCGGTCGAGGATGCGGCGCTGCTCGCCGAGCAACTCATGGCCTTCGACGAGCGCGATCCCGACATGCGGCCGCAGGCGCGCCCGCCGCTTTTGCAAACGGCCCGCGCCGAGCCGCCGCTCACGCCGCGGCTCGCCTTCGTCAAGTCACCAGTGTGGGAGGAGGCCGACGACGACACGAAAAGGGCATTCCACGAGCTCGCAGAGGCGCTCGGCGACGACGTCGAGGAGGTTTCGCTGTCCGAACCGTTCAGCAACGCGGTCGCCATGCACCGCACGCTCATGTACGCCGATCTGGCGAAAAGCTTCGCGCGCGAGTACGAGCAAGGGGCCGATCGCTTGAGCGCCAAGTTGAGGGCGATGATCGAGGAAGGGCAAACCTACCTGGCGGTCGACTACAATCGGGCGGTCGAGGGCCGCGAGGGCCTCAATGCCTTGCTTCGAGACGTGTTCAACGAGTTCGACGCAATTCTCACACCGGCGGCTCCGGGTGAGGCGCCGGTCGGCCTCGAATCTACGGGAAACCCGGTCTTTTGCACGCTCTGGACCCTGTGCGGCACGCCGGCGATCACCCTGCCCCTGTTCGAGGGCTCGAACGGCATGCCCATCGGCGCCCAGCTCGTCGGTCAGCGCGGTGACGACGCCCGGCTTTTGCGGACGGCGCAGTGGCTCTTGAGACGGCTCTCCCGGTAAGGCGCACGATGCGATCCAAGAAGCCAGTAGCGAATTGGCAGGAGGCGATCCCGGGTGTGCTCGCCGTCGTCATGGCCACCGTGTTCCTGGGTTTCATGGCTGTGGACATCGGCTCCATCCCGCTTCTCATCATTACGGTGGTCGTCCTCGCCATGGTAATCGTCGACCTCGTGCAGACGGCGCGCCGCCGAGACAACGACTCGCAGTGACCCGGTCGCTGGCCGGCGTCCGCCTTACTTATGTGGGCGGCGCCGCCGCGGGCAAAATTGGTTCGGCTCACCAACTTTCGTGATCGCGCCGCCCATGCCACCCAGTCGGCAAGGCTCGTGCTAAGCTCGCCGGATGCTGGATAAGGCTTTCGATCCATGACCCGACGCCGGCAGCGGACGGTCCGGCCGGCGGCCACCGGTCGCGCCGGAACGGGGAGCGCCGCGGCGACGCTCGGCGCGCTGATGCGCGAGGCGGCGGCGCTCGGCGCCAGGGGTCGACACGCCGACGCCGTGGCGGCCTGGCGGCGGGCACTGAAGCTGGCACCCGGCTTCGCCCCGGCCCATCACCGTCTAGGGCGCGCGCTGACCGATCTGGGGCGCCCCATGGACGGGCTCAAGCACCATTTCGAGGCGTTTCGCCACGACCGCGAGCGGCCGGCCTATCGGCAGGCGCTCGCCGCCGCGCTGCGCGTGGTGCGGCTCAATGCCGCCAGCGACGCCGTGGCCGAGGCCATGCTGGCGCTGTTTGGCGCCGACGACGTGGACCACCAGGACCTGGCGGAGGCCGGGCTCGGCCTCGTCAAGGCGGACTCGGCGTTCGCGCAAGCGCTGGCGGCGGCGCGTCGGGACGACCAGGCGGCCTTCACCGCCGTCGCGGCCGGCCGCCGCTTCGCCGACTGGCTGGCACAACCGCTCTTGCAGTCGATCCTGCGCCAGACCGTGGTCGCCGACGCCGACGCCGAGCTGGTGTTCACCTACCTGCGGCGCAGCTGGCTTCAGCGGGCGGTCGGCCAGGGACTCGACGGCGTCGGCCCGGCGGCGCTGGGGGCGCTCGCCGACCAGTGCTTCAGCAACGAGTATCTGTTTGCCGAGACCGCCGCGGAAACCACAGCCGTGGAGGCGCTCGCCGGCCGGCTGACAGGCGCCCGGACGGGGGCCGAACTCGACCAATCGGCGCTGGTGGTGTACGCGGCCTACAGGCCGCTCGATACGCTGCTGGACATCGATCGCCGCCTCGCCGACGCGGCGGCCGGACCGCTGGCCGGGCTCATGCGCCGGCAGGTCACCGAACCGCGGTCCGAACGCGAGCTTGCGGCGACCCTGCCGCAGCTCACGCCCATCGACGATGACGCGACCTCGCGCGCGGTGCGCCGACAGTACGAGGAGAGCCCTTATCCACGCTGGCTTTCCATGACCCGGCGGCAACCCAGGGCGCTCGATGAGATCGTCTCCGAGCTGTTCCCCGGGATCGACCGGCGCTACCTGCCGACCGGCGCGCTAAGGGTTCTGGTCGCCGGCTGCGGCACCGGACGTCACGCCCTTCAAGTCGCCTGCCGCTTCGCCGACGCGGACGTGCTCGCGGTCGACCTGAGCCGGGCGGCGTTGGCCTACGGCGCCCGCCGGGCGCGCGAGTTGGGGGTCGCCAACCTGCGGTTCGCACAAGCCGACATCCGCCACCTGGGAGGGCTGGAAGAGCGCTTCCAGTTGATCGAGTGTTCCGGGGTCCTGCACCACATGGCGGACCCGGTCGCGGGCTGGCGAGTGCTCGCGGGCCTGATGGCGCCGGACGGGCTGATCAAGCTCGGGCTTTACAGCCGGCTCGGACGCGCCGCCATCACCGCGGCACGGCGGTTCGTTGCGGCGCGCGGCTTGCCGCCGACGCCGGACGGCATCCGCGACGCCCGCCGGGCGATCCGCGCGCTCCCCGCCGAGGATCCGGCGCGTGCGGTCGCCGAGGAGTTCGACTTCTACACCATGAGCGCCTGCCGCGACCTCATCTTCAACGTGCAGGAGGCGCGGTTCGACCTGCCGCGGATCGCCGCGGCGATCGACGCGCTCGGCCTGGGCTTCCTGGGCTTCGAGTTCTTCGACGCCGCCGTGCCGCGCGCCTATCGCCGGCGCTTTCCAGAAGACCCGGCGATGACCGATCTGGGCAAGTGGCACGCCTTCGAGGCCGAGCGTCCGACGAGCTTCCGCACCATGTACCAGTTCTGGTGCCGGCGAGCCTGAGCTGCTAAAGCGTTATCCGTTCAGGCGGCTCTACAGCATTTTCCGTTCAGGCTGAACCGGCCCACGCCCCCACCCGGCCACCCATAGCATACGATTCCGTAGGTGGCCGGGAGGGGGAGCGGGCTGGAGCGATTCCACGTCAGCGGATTCGGCTTTGGCGTGGGGCCGGCGCGCCTGCGGTTCGATTTCGTGCCTCTCGGGTGTTTTTGGTATACTTCGGTGATTCGCCCGTCGCGCGAACCGGCGCCGTCGCTTTGCGGGGAGGGCTTGGCGCCAGTGGCCGTAAAGGCTTGCCGCGGGTGCAAGTCACAGGGGAGAAAGCTTCGGGTGACACGTTACTTCATCGCCCTGGCGACGGCTTTCCTGTTGCTGGCGCCGGCCGCCGCCGCCAATCAACAGACTTCCGCCAAGGGCGCCTATGTGTTCGTCACCGACCTCGGCCGCTGGGCGGTGGCGGTGATGCAGTCCGATCGCCTGAGCCAGTCGGGCCGGCACGCATTGCTCGGCAAGCTGCTGATGCAGCGCATGGACTTCGACACGCTGGCGCGCCACAGCCTGGGGTCCTTTGCCGGTCAGGCGAGCGAGCAGGAATTCGAGGAGTTCACCAACTATTTCGCCGCCCATTTCATCGACCTGGCGCTGGACCGCTTCGCCGACATGCCGATCGTCGGCTTCGCCGCGGTGAAGCTGTTGCGCCAGGGCGACGGCGACGTGGTGGTGGTGACCAGGATCGTGAAAGACGAGCGCAAACCGCTGGTCGCCGGCTGGCGCGTGCGGGCGAGGGACGGTGAATACCGGATCGTCGACGTCCTGGTCGAGGGCGGCAATTCGCTTGCCCTGCACTTCCGCAACCAGTACGAACCCGAGCTCACCAAGCACGGCATCCGCAGCCTGATCGGCCGGCTGCGTCGATTGACCACCGGCTCGCCGACGGTGACGCTGGTGCACCAGTCCCGCGGCGACTAGAGCGTTATCCTTATCAACCGGCTCCAGCCCGCTCCCCCTCCCTGCCACCCCAAGCGTACGCTTCGGCCTGCTGGCCGGGCGGGGAGGGGGCCGGAGCGATTCCAAGTGAGTGAACACCGCGCCGGCAACCACGATTCGCGACCGGACGAAGGTTCGGGCGTGCCGCGCATCGCCCGGCCGCCTGGCAGGCGCCAGTGGCGGCCGTCAAATGAAAAATTGAATCTCCCAAAATTTTATTCAACTAATTCTAGAATTCCGGGTGAGTTTTCCATGATATTTGTTTACAATATTTTAACCCCCTTGTTATATTGGGTTATGGCATGCGAAGCATTCAAGGAATCTCAAGCCGACGTTGGGCTGCGCCCGCCGCCGCCACCGGTGGGGCATAAGGAGCCCGGCAATGCCCGTTGACCGGCGGAAACGGACGCATCGGCGCCGTGCCGGGGCCGGCTTCGGCGGCGCGGTGAGGCGCTGGTTCACGG
>JBHICX010000181.1:0-5203 GCA_046759805.1 Kiloniellales bacterium
GGGCCGGGGTGCGGTGGACATGAAGGGGGCGATCGCCTGCTTCGTCGCCGCTACCGCCGGGTTCCTCGCCGAGCGGGGCAGCGGCTTCGGCGGCTCGATCAGCCTCTTGATCACCGGCGACGAGGAGGCCGAGGCGGTGAACGGCACGGTCAAGGTGCTGGACTGGCTGGCCCGCCGCGGCGAGCGCCTCGACGCCTGCCTCATTGGCGAGCCGACCAACCCGGCCCGGCTTGGCGATCTGATCAAGATTGGCCGTCGCGGCAGCCTGACCGGCCGGCTCACGGTGCACGGCATACAGGGCCATACCGGCTATCCGGATCTGGCCGACAATCCCTGCCACCGGCTGGTGCGCATGCTCGACCGGGTCACCGCCGAGCCGCTGGACGACGGCTCCGAGCATTTCGAGCCGTCGACCTTGCAGATCTCCACCATCGACGTGGGCAACGAAGCCGCCAACATCATCCCGGCCGTGGCCACCGCCGGGTTCAACGTCCGGTTCAACGATCGGCATTCCTCGGCCAGCCTCGAGCGCTGGCTCAGGTCCCGGTTCGACCAGGCGATCGGCGAGGACGGGCGTTACGAGCTCGAGCTCCGGGTCAACGGCGAGTCGTTCCTCACGCCGCCCGGGCCGCTGAGCCGGCTCATTGCCGACGCGGTCGAGCAGGTGTTGGGCCGCCGGCCGGCGCTCGGCACCGTCGGCGGCACGTCCGACGCCCGCTTCATCAAGGACCATTGTCCGGTCGCCGAGTTCGGCCTGGTGGGCCAGACCATGCACAAGGTCGACGAACGGACGCCGGTGCGGGACCTCGAGGTCCTGACGCGGATCTACGGCGCCGTGCTCGACGGCTATTTTTCGACCTGAGCGCGGCGGCCATCCATGCCCAGCGCCCTTGAGATTACGCGCGCGCTCTACGGCGCCTGGCGTTTCGTTCGCCTCGACCGCGGCGCCATGCAGTGGTTCGAGGTGTCCGTCGGGGGCTTCTGGCGATCATTCTTCGCCTTCGCCATCGTGGCACCGGGCTATGCGGTGTTGAAGCATATCGAGCACGCCGAGGTCCCGCTGTCGGCAGGCGCGCCGCGCATCGTCATCGTCGATGGCATCTCCTACGTCCTGCAGATTGTCGCCTACCCGCTGGCGATGGTTTACCTCAGCCGCGCGATTGGGCGGTGGGACCGCTATATCGGCTTCATCGTCGCCCTCAACTGGTCGGTGGTCCTGCAGATGGCCGTCATGGTGTTGGCCATCCTGCTGGCGGCAAGCCACGCCGTGCCGGAAGCGGCCGGCCCGAGACTCGTCTTCGCAGCTTGGATCGCCGTGCTCCTCTACCAGTGGTTCGTGACCTTGACGGCGCTGGAAGTCTCCGGATTGATCGCGGCGGGCGCCGTGGCGCTAGACCTGTTGATCGGCGGGATCGTCGACGCCGTGTCTTATGGTCTGCTTCAGGGGCCGGCGGCGCCGTAGCGAACGGCCATCAGGTACAGCCCCTCGGCCGGCGCGGTCGGACCGCCGCGGCGGCGGTCGCGGGCGGCCAGCGCCGCCGCCACGTCCCCGGCGTCCCATTTGCCTTCGCCGACCAGCTTCAGCGTCCCCACCATGTTGCGTACCTGGTGGTGCAGGAACGACTGCGCCTCGGCCGTCACCTCGATCGCCGCGTCGCGGCGCTCGAGGTCGAGGACGTCGAGGGTCTTCACCGGCGACGACGCCTGGCATTCGCTGGCCCGGAAGGTGGAGAAGTCGTGCCGGCCTATGAGCACCCGCGCCGCCTCGGCCATGGCCTCGACATCGAGCGGCACCGGCACCCACCAGGCGCGGCCGCGGTCGAGCCCCAGCGGGGCCCGGCGGTCTATGATCCGGTAGAGATAAACCCGGCCGGTGGCGGAGAATCGGGCGTGGAAGTTCTCCGATACCGCCTCGGCTGCCAGCACCACTACCGGCAGCGGCCGCAGATGGTGGTTGAGCGCGTCGCGCACTACCTCCGGATCGGCCGGTTTCGCCAGGTCGAAATGCACCACCTGACCGCAGGCGTGTACGCCGGCATCGGTGCGCCCGCCGGCGTGTACGGTGACGGCCTCCCCGGCGAATTCGTCGATGGCCTGCTCCAGGGCCTGCTGCACCGACGGCCCGTTCTCCTGGCGCTGCCAGCCGACGAACGGGCCGCCGTCATACTCCAGGGTGAGCTTGTAGCGAGTCATCCCCAGTCACCGTTTCCAGGACGATGCCCGGCGGCAGCGGATAGCCGCGCAGCAGCGTGGCCGCGTCCATGGGTGCCCGGCCGGCGCGCTGCACCCGGGCGAGCCTCAGGGCGCCGTCGCCGCAGGCCACCGTCAGGCGATCGTCGAGCACCGCGCCCGGCGCGCCCGCCCCGTCCGTGCATTCGGCCGCCAGCACCTTGATGCGTTCGCCGCCATGGGTGAACCAGGCGCCGGGCCAGGGGGCGAAGGCGCGCACCTGGCGCTCTAAGTTCGGCGCCGGCCGAGTCCAGTCGAGCCGGCCGTCCTCGCGGCTGAGCTTGGGCGCGTAGCTGGCCCCCGCCTGGTCTTGCGGCGTGGGGTGGAGCCGGCCCGCGGCCAGGCCGTCGAGCGCGGCCATGAGCGCGCCCGCGCCCAGCCGCGCCAGCGCCTCCTCAAGGGTTTCAGCCGTCGCGTCGGCGGCGATCGGTAGCCGCTCGCGCAGCAGGATCGGGCCGGTGTCCAGGCCCGGGTCCATCACCATGATGCTGACGCCGGTCTCGCGGTCGCCGGCAAGGATGGCGTGCTGCACCGGCGCCGCGCCGCGCCAGCGCGGCAGCAGCGAGGCGTGCACGTTCAGGCAGCCGAGCCGGGGGGCCTCGAGCATCGCCGGCGGCAGGATAAGCCCATAGGCGGCCACCACCGCCGCGTCGAGATCGAGTGCCGCGAAGCGGTCCCCCTCGGCCGGGTCCTTCAGGCTTAGTGGCGTGCGCAACTCGATGCCGCGGCTTTCGGCAACCTGCTGCACCGGCGACGGCCGGACCCGGTGACCACGCCCGGCGCGGCGCGGCGGCTGGCAATAGACGCAGGGGACCTGGTGTCCGGCGTCGAGAAGCGCCAGGAGGCTGGGCACCGCAAAGTCTGGCGTGCCCATGAACGCGATGCGAAGTGCGGGCAACGGCGAGACCATCGCGCGTCGCGGCACCGGCGCGTCAGGCGCTGGCCCGCTGGACGTCCTTCTCCTGCATGCGCTTGAGCTTGACCAGCTTGCGCAGGATCATGTCGCGCTTGAGCTGCGAGATGTGGTCGACGAAGAGAACGCCTTCCAGGTGATCCATCTCGTGCTGGATGCAGGTGGCCAGCAAGCCGCTGGCCAGGAGCTCCTGCCGCTTGTCGTGCTCGTCGACATAGCGGACCCGAACCTCGGCCGGGCGTCTCACCTCGGCATACATGTCCGGGAATGACAGGCAGCCCTCCTCGAAAGTGGCCCGGTCATCGGAGATCCAGACGATCTCCGGGTTGGCCAGCCGGTAGGGCCGCGGTTCCTTGTCCCGCGCCGCCACGTCGACCACGATGACGCGCTTCAAGACGCCGACCTGCGGAGCCGCCAGTCCGATGCCTGGCGCCTGGTGCATGGTCTCGACCATGTCGTCCATCAGCCGGCGCACGGCGTCGTCGACCCGTTCGACGGCGGCGCATTTCTGCTTTAGGCGCGCATCCGGCGCGATGATGACGGGCAGCAGGGCCACGCGGGTTCGCCTCGCCAGGGTTTATAACGAGTCCAATTCTCGGTTCCAGATATGGACACTGGCGACGCCGCGTCAAGCGATGCATGGTCCCTCGCGGCGTGTTAATGTCGCCGTCGATCATGCCGGTGAGGAACCTGGATGGATAGCGGTCTGGTCATCGCGCTCGCCGTGGCCCTGGTTGCCGCGGCGGTGGTGGTCGTGATCCTGTGGCGCGGCCGGCCGCCGCCGGAGACCAGCGCGCTGGCCCGGGCGACGGAGCGCCTGGGGACGCAGCAGGCGGAGCTGGCCGGACGCCTGGCGCAGCTGGCCGAGAGCCAGGCCGCCAACCAATCACAGCTGTCCAGGACCCTGGACAGTCGATTGGCCGACGTCGCCAAGCGGGTTGGCGATGCGCTGAATGAGCAGTCCGCCCGCAGCCAGAGCGCCTTGGGCGACCTCAAGGAGCGGCTGGCGGTCATCGACCGGGCGCAGCAGAACATCACCAAGCTGTCCACCCAGGTGGTCGGGCTGCAGGACATCCTGTCCAACAAGCAGGCCCGCGGCGCCTTCGGCGAGATCCAGCTGAACGACCTGGTGCGCGACCACCTGCCGCCGTCGGCCTACGAGTTTCAGGCGACGCTGTCTACGGGGAAACGGGTCGACTGCCTCTTGAAGCTGCCCAACCCGCCCGGCGCCATCGGCATCGACGCCAAGTTCCCGCTGGAAAGCTACCACGCGCTTAGGGAGGCCACCGATGACAAGGAGCGAAACCTGGCCCGGCGCACCTTCGGCGGCGACATCTCGAAGCACGTGCAGGACATCAGCGAGCGCTACATCGTTCCCGGAGAGACCGCCGAATCGGCGTTGATGTTTCTGCCCTCGGAGGCGGTCTATGCGGAGTTGCACGCCGAGCTGCCGGAGATCGTCAATCAGTCCTATCAGCGACGTGTCTGGATCGTCTCGCCGACCACCCTGATGGCGGTGCTGACCACCATCCGGGCGGTGATGAAGGACGTGCAGATGCGCGAGCAGGCCGATCTGATCCAGGTGGAGGTGCAAAAGATGCTGCAGGACGTCAGGCGTCTGGACACGCGGGTCGGCAAGCTGCAGCAGCATTTTGACCAAGCCACCGAAGACATGCGGCAGATCCGCATTTCCACCGAAAAGGTCGACAAGCGGGCCGAGAGAATCGACGAGATACAGCTCGGCGAGGAGCAGGCGGTGCCCGAGCAGCCGACGCCGGTCCGTCTGAAGGCCGACGGCGATTGAGCGGGTTTTCCCTGAACCAGCAGCGGCGGCGGGGGCAACAACCGGAGAGGCAGCGATGCGTCGACTGACCGGAAGCTTGTGGGCGGTGGCCCTGTGCGCGGCCGTGCTTGCCGGCGCGCCGGCCGAAGGCGCGGCGGCGCAGCAGGCGGATGTGGCATGGATCGACGGTCTTCTGCTCAGCCTGCAGCGCGAGACCGGCGCGGCCGGCGCCCGGCTCGAGGCGCTGGTACGCCACCGCGACGCCGCGCGTCAGGCAC
>JBHICX010000182.1:0-5199 GCA_046759805.1 Kiloniellales bacterium
GTGACGGTGGGGTTCGCCTGCCGACGCTGAGCCGTATCCCGCACGTGGAATCGCTCCAGTCCGCTCCCCCTCCCGGCCACCCCAAGCATACGATCCCGTGGGTGGCCGGGAGGGGGAGCGGGCTGGTGCGATTCCACTCAAGTGGAGACTGCACTAGGTGAGCATGGGGTGGCGTGCACTGGGGTTCGGCGATCATCCGTCGGCAACGCGTCTCGATTGCCGGCGTATGTTCCTGCGGCCGCCAAGGCTGGCCGACTGGCGGAAATGGGCCGACTTGCGCGCCTTGAGCCGTGATTTCCTCACACCGTGGGAGCCAGTCTGGCCGCGCGACGCGCTGACCAAGGCGGCGTTCCGGCAGCGCCTGCGGCGTAACGCCCGCGAATGGCGCAACGATCAGGCCTATGCCTTCTTCATGTTCAAGCGGGAAGACGAAGCGCTGATCGGCGGCATTACCATCTCCGGACTGCGCCGCGGGGTGACCCAGAGCGGCGGCCTTGGCTACTGGATCGGCCAGCCCTTTGCCCGGCAGGGCTATATGAGCGAGGCGGTGCAATGCATGCTCGACCTCGCCTTCGGTCGACTGGGCCTGCACCGGGTCGAGGCCGCCTGCCTGGCCCACAACGAGGCCAGCCGCCGGCTGTTGATCAAGAGCGGGTTCACCCAGGAAGGGCTGGCGCGCGGTTACCTCTGCATCAACGGCGTCTGGCAGGACCACCTGTTGTTCGCGATCCTGCGCACCGACCGCCGGCCAAGCCGGCAGCCGGCTCTGACCGACTCAGTCATGGAAGCCTGAATCCGGCACCACAAGGCTCAAGCGTGGCCGGCCTCGCTGGACAGGTGGGAGAGCGCGATCCCGATCTTGGCGGCGGCCCGTTCCCACTTGCTGTCCAGGTCCGCGTCGAAGATCAACGCTTCGTCCGCGGGCACGTGAAACCAGACGTTCTGCTGAATCTCCAGGTCCAACTGGCCCGGGCCCCAGCCGGCGTAGCCGAGGGCGAGCAGAGAGCGCCGCGGGCCGGCGCCCTTGGCGATCGCCTTGAGGATGTCCACCGTGGCGGTGAGCGCGATCTCGCTGTCGACGACCACCGTGTTGCCTTGGTCGTAGTCGGTGGAATGCAGCACGAAGCCGCGGCCGGACTCGACCGGCCCGCCGAAATGCACGCGGATGTCGTCGGCCCGCGATTCCAGCCTGATGTCGAGCTGCTGCAACAGATCCGGGAAGGTGACGGAATCGACCAGCCGGTTGACCACCAACCCCATGGCCCCGTCCGCGTTGTGCACGCATATGTAGATCACGCTGCGGGCGAACCGCACGTCCTGCATCTGTGGCATGGCCACCAGAAGGCTACCGGTGAGTGAGTGCGAGCTGTTGTCCTCCGGCATCGTTCCGGTCCGCGCTGTGGTGACGCCGCCATCGACGCGCCCAAATGGGCTTTCGGCTGCCTACAGCCCATCGCCTAACACGCGATTGTGACGACACATGGGCACGATAGCACCTATATTTCGCTGAATCATCCCCTGTCGGGGAAATCGCTATGGCTCTGGTCATGAGCGCATGGGCCGCGGTTGGCGGCGGTGGAAAGAGTGGGTGCGGGCCGCCGCATGGGTCGGCCTGCCCGCGGGGCCGAGGTTGGCCGCGCGAGCGGGGTGGTTTGAAGGACGGCCTTGCCCGCATCCAGGCGTCCTGCCGGCCTGCGTGCGGCGTGCTCCTCGGCGCGCTGGTCGCGGTGCTCATCGGCACCGGCGAGGCGCGCGCCGCCGCCTCCGACTGGGACAGCTTCGAGCACGCCCGGGTCCGCTTGGTCGCCGAATCGGCCACCGTGGGCAGCGCCCCGTCGGTGCGCATGGGCCTGCACTTCCGCCTCGACGAGGGCTGGAAAATCTACTGGCGCTCGCCGGGCGATGCCGGCATTCCACCGCGCCTCGAGTGGAGCGAGTCGCGCAATCTCGCCGCGCTGGCGATCTCCTGGCCGGCGCCGCAGCGGTTCAGCATCTTCGGGCTGGAGACCGCGGGGTATACGGACGAGGTGGTGCTGCCGTTGGAGGCGCGCCTCGCCCGACCCGGTGAGCCGCTCTACGTCGATCTCGGTGTCGATTACCTGGTGTGCGAGGAGATCTGCATCCCGGCGAGCGCCAAGCTGAACCTCGAGTTGCCGGCTGGCGCGGCGGCATCGTCCCCCTTCGCCGGGCTGATCCGGCGCTACGTTGCCAGGGTCCCCGGCGGCAACGACGCGGCCGGCCTGGGCGTCGAAAGGGTGGAGGCGGTGTGGCTGGCGGACCTGCCGGCGCTGCGGGTCACGGCGCGCGCCAAGGCGCCGTTCACCGATCCGGACCTGTTCGTCGAAGCGACCGCCGAGGCCGGCGACACGGGCGACCTCACGTTCGACGCGCCCTATGTGCAGATCGACCCCGACGGGCGGCGCGCGGTCCTGCTGGCGGCGCTCAGCGATGGCGAGCCGGCCCGAGGCACGCTCGCCGGCCGGCGGTTCACCGTGACCGTGGTGGACGGCGATCAAGCGGTGGAGGTCAGCGCGCAAGCCTTGGCGGCGGCGCAAGCGGCGGTCACATCCGGTGGCTTCCTGGGCATCCTGGCCTTGGCGCTGTTGGGCGGCCTGATTCTCAACTTGATGCCCTGCGTGCTGCCGGTTCTGTCGCTCAAGCTCTTGAACGTGGTCGGCCATGGCGGCGCCGCGCCGGGGGTGGTGCGGGCCGGCTTCCTGGCATCGGCCGCCGGCATCCTGTTCTCGTTCCTGGTGCTGGCGGCGTCCGCCGTGGCGCTCAAGGCGCTGGGCATGTCGATCGGCTGGGGCATCCAATTCCAGCAGCCGATCTTCCTTACCGCCATGGTGCTGCTGGTCACCTTGTTCGCCTGTAACCTGTGGGGTTTCTTCGAGCTTAGGTCCCCGCGCTTTGCCGCCGCCATCGCCGAACGCCACGCCGGGCGGCACCACGACGCCCATGGCCTCGGCGGTCACTTCCTGGCCGGCGCCCTGGCGACGGTGCTCGCCACCCCGTGCTCGGCGCCGTTCCTCGGCACCGCGGTCGGTTTCGCGTTCGCCCGCGGCGCGACGGAGATCTTCGCCATCTTCTTAGCCCTCGGCCTCGGCCTCGCCTTGCCGTACCTGCTGGTCGCCGCGGTGCCGCGCCTGGCCACCATGCTGCCCCGGCCCGGCGCCTGGATGGTCATGTTGCGACGGGGGCTCGGCTTCGCGCTGGCGGCGACCGGCTTGTGGCTGGTCACCGTGCTGGCATCCCAGCAGGGGGATTTGGTTGCCGGCGCGGTGGCGCTGGTCATGTTGGCCCTGGGGGCGGCCCTGTGGGCCGGCCGGCGCCTGGGCGGCCGGGCGCGCAGACTGGCGCCGGCGGCGGCCGTCGGGCTGGCGGCGCTGGCGCTGGCCACCAGCCTGTTGCCGGCCTCCGCCGCCCGCGACCAACCGGCGGCGGTCGAATCCCACTGGCGGCCGTTCGACCTCGCGGCGATACCGGGGCTGGTGGGCGACGGACGCATCGTGTTCGTCGACGTCACCGCCGACTGGTGCATCACCTGCCAGGTCAACAAGTCCCTGGTGTTGGACCGTGGCGCCGTCGCCGACTGGCTCAAAAGCGACGGCGTCATAGCCATGCGCGCCGACTGGACCCGGCCGGACCCGCGGATCGCCCGGTATCTCGAAGGATTCGGACGCTACGGAATCCCCTTCAACGCGGTCTATGGCCCCGGCGCGCCGGGCGGCCTGGCCCTGCCCGAGATCCTGAGCGTCGGCGCGGTCGCGGACGCGGTGCGCGACGCCGGCGGCCGGGTCGCCACGGCCCGCCGATAGGCGGCTTGCCCCCGCTAAGCGCGGGCTTGGCCACCACCTTGCGTGCGTCTATGTTATGTGCGCAGCGACACCGCCGGCGGCAGACGATGCGGCAGGCCATTTTGGGGAGCGGCGAGGCCATGACCATCTCCGTTGGTGACCGGATTCCCTCGGCGACCCTCCGGCATCTGACCGCCGACGGCTTGCAAGACATCTCGACCGACGAGTTGTTCCGCCGCAAGAAGGTGGTGGTGTTTGGCCTGCCGGGCGCCTTTACCCGGACCTGCTCGGGGCGACACGTGCCGAGCTTCCTCGAGCGCGCCGAGGAACTGCGTGCCAAGGGCGTGGACACGATCGCCTGCGTCTCGGTGAACGATGCCTACGTCATGGACGCCTGGAGCAAGGACATGGGCGTCGGCGACAAGATCTTGATGCTGGCCGACGGCAACTGCGAGTTCACCAACGCCGTGGGCCTCTCTCAGGACCTCAGCGACCGGGGCTTCGGCATCCGCTCGCAGCGTTACGCGATGATCGTCGAGGACGGCATCGTCAAGACCCTGGACGTGGAGGCCGCCCCGGGCGAGATGAAGGTATCCGGCGCCGACAGCGTGTTGGCCAAGCTTTAGCGCGGGCGAAGAGCGCAGAGGAAGTCGGGCCATGGAAGGGGGATAAGGGGATGATGGGGGATAAGGAGATTGGAAGAATAGCGCGCCAAGGGCGCGCATGAATCTTATCTCCCTATCTCCATTCATCCCCCTAATCTCCCTTCTCTTCTCTGGGTCCGTCCTCGGCGTCCGCCGCGTTGAGCCGGCGCGCCGTCGGCACCGCGGCGCGGGCGAGCGCGGCGGCGCGCTCGTTGTCCGGGGGGCCGGCGTGGCTCTTGACCCAATGCCAGGCGACCTCGTGCGGCGCCAGGGCGGCGTCGAGCCGCCGCCACAGGTCCTGGTTCTTGACCGGTTTCTTGGCAGCGGTCTTCCAGCCGCGCTCTTTCCAGGCGCCGATCCATTTGGTGATGCCGTCCTTCACATAGGTGCTGTCGGTGTACAGCCGTACCTTCACCGGCCGCTTCAGCGCCTCCAGCCCGTGGATCACCGCCATCAGCTCCATCCGGTTGTTGGTGGTGCTGAGGGCACCGCCGCTGAGCTCCTTCTCGACGCCCCGGGCGCGCAGCAACACCCCCCAGCCGCCCGGCCCCGGGTTGCCCTGGCAGGCCCCGTCGGTGAAGATCTCTACCACCTGTTGGCGCCGGCTCACGCGTCGAGACCGTAGGCGCCGGGGCCGCGGACCCGCTGGTGGAAGCGCAGCCGCTGATAGTACTCGAGCGGATCCTTGGGCCTGACCATAGCCCCGGAAGGGGTATTGAGCCAGTCATACAGCCGGGTGAGGCAGAACCGCAAGGCGC
>JBHICX010000183.1:0-5196 GCA_046759805.1 Kiloniellales bacterium
AGGCCGCGGCGCCCATCGGCGCCTGCTTCACCTTCATCGCGCTCGCCACCGGCGCCCTTTGGGGCCAGCCGATGTGGGGCACCTGGTGGGTGTGGGACGCGCGGCTGACCTCGGTGCTCATCCTGTTCTTCCTCTATCTCGGCCACATCGCGCTCACAGGCGCCTTCGAAGATCCGAGCCGGGGTGCCCGGGCGGCCGCGATTCTGGCGCTCGTGGGCTTCGTCAACGTGCCGATCATCCATTTCTCCGTCGAGCGGTGGAGCACTCTGCACCAGCGGGCCAGCGTCTTCCGCCTCGACGGGCCGACGATCCACAGCTCGATGCTGGTCCCGCTCATCTTGATGGCCCTCGCTTTCGCCGGGTATTTCGTGACGGTCCTGATCCTGCGGGTCAAAGGCGAGATCGCCGCCCGCAGGATCCGTTCGATCCGGCTCACCCAGGCAGAAGGCTGAGCGGGCGGGAACGAGGCCCGGGGTCCGGTGGAATCGATCTCGACATTCCTTCAGATGGGCGGCTACGCCGCCTTTGTCTGGCCGGCCTTCGCCGTGACGGCGGTGGTGCTGGCCGGACTGCTGGTCGCCTCGCTCAGCACCTTGAGCGCCCGCGAGCGGCTCTTGAGGGCCCTGGAGGCGGGGGGACGAGGACGGCGCCAGGCCGCCCCGCGGCCCGCCGAAGGCCCGGCGAGGGCCGACGGCCGCCCGCAATCCGGGGAGGCGGAGGTGCCATGAAGCCCAAGAGGCGGCGGCTCTATTTCGTGGCCGCAGGGATGCTGGCGCTGGGCGCCGCCGCGGCCCTGGTCTTGAACGCGCTTGAGGAGAGCATCGTGTTCTTCCACAGCCCGACCGAGGTCGCCGAGCAAGCCATCCCGCCCGGCCGCCACTTCCGAATCGGCGGGCTGGTCGAGGAGAACAGCGTCAAACGCCACGCCGACGGCCTGACAGTCGAGTTCAACGTCACCGATCTCAATCACACCATCCCCGTCGCCTACCGCGGCATCCTTCCCGACCTGTTCCGCGAGGGCCAGGGGGTGGTCGTCGACGGCGCGCTCGGCCCGGACGGCACCTTCCGGGCCACCGAGGTCCTGGCCAGACACGACGAGACCTACATGCCGCCCGAGGTCGCCGAGGCCCTGAAGAAGTCCGGCCAGTGGCGGGGAGGCGAGGCGGAATGATCGCCGAGATCGGCCATTACGCCCTGATCCTGGCGCTCTTTGCCGCGCTCATCCAGGGCACCCTGCCGCTCATCGGCGCCCAGCGCGGCCATACCGCCTGGATGGCGCTGTCGCGCCCGGCGGCCGGGGTCCAGCTCATCTTCATCCTCCTCGCCTTCCTGGCCCTCATGCACGCCTACGTGACATCCGACTTCTCGGTGCTGAACGTGGTCAACAATTCCCATTCGGCCAGCCCGCTGCTGTACAAACTCTCCGGCGTGTGGGGAAACCACGAGGGCTCGATGGTGCTGTGGGTGCTGATCCTGGCGCTGTTCGGCTGCGTCGTGGCGCTGTTCGGCGGCAACCTGCCGCCGACGCTCCGGGCCCGGGTGCTGGCCGTCCAGGGGCTGATCGGCGCGGGCTTCCTCCTGTTCATGCTGTTCACCTCGAACCCGTTCGAGCGGGTCTTCCCGCCGCCCCCGGACGGCAACGACCTGAACCCGCTTCTGCAGGACCCCGCCCAGTCCTTTCACCCCCCTTTCCTCTATCTGGGCTATGTCGGTTTTTCCATGGCGTTCTCGTTCGCCGTCGCGGCGCTCGTCGAGGGCCGGGTCGACGCGGCCTGGGCGCGCTGGGTGCGCCCCTGGACGCTGGCCGCCTGGTGCTCGCTGACCCTCGGCATCGCCATGGGCAGCTGGTGGGCCTATTACGAGCTCGGCTGGGGCGGCTGGTGGTTCTGGGACCCGGTGGAGAACGCCTCGTTCATGCCGTGGCTGGTCGGCACCGCGCTCCTTCACTCGGCCACCGTGGTCGAGAAGCGCGACGCGCTCAAGAGCTGGACCGTCCTGTTGGCCATCACCACCTTTTCCCTGTGCCTCATCGGTACGTTCCTGGTGCGCTCCGGGGTCCTCACCTCGGTCCACACCTTCGCCCAGGACCCGACCCGGGGCCTGTTCATCCTGGCTCTCCTCGTCATCGCCATCGGCGGCTCCCTCGCCCTCTACGCGATGCGCGCGCCTTCGCTGAAGGCCGGCGGTCTGTTCGCGTCGATCTCGCGCGAAGGCAGTCTCGTGCTGAACAATCTGCTCCTGACGACGGCCGCGGCGACCGTGTTCCTCGGCACCCTCTACCCGTTGGTCCTGGACGCCATCACCGGGGACACGGTGTCGGTCGGCCCGCCCTATTTCCACGCCACCTTCGTGCCGCTGATGGTGCCGATGATCGCGCTCATGGCGATCGGGCCGATGCTTGCCTGGAAGCGCGGCGACCTGGCCGGCGCCTTCGCGCGCCTGAAGCTGGCCGCCGCCGCCATGGCGGGGATCGCGCTCGTCACCTGGTACCTCGAGTCCGGGGGGCCGGTCCTGGCCGTGCTCGGCCTGGCGCTTGCCGGCTGGCTGTTTACGGGCGCGCTCATTGAGCTCGGCGGCCGCTTGAAGCTGTTCCGGGTCGGCCCGGCCGAAAGCCTCAGGCGGGCGGTACACCTGCCGCGGTCGGCCTACGGCATGACCATGGCCCATGCCGGGCTCGCCGTCGCGGTGGCCGGCATCACCGCCTCCTCCGCCTGGCAGACCGAGAGGATCCAGGTCATGCGTCCGGGCGAGACGGTGGAGGTGGCCGGCTACGGCTTCACCTTCGAAGGCGCCCGGGACCTTCACGGCCCCAACTACATGATCGAGCGCGGCACCTTCCAGGTCCGCCTGGGCGGCGAGCCGGTCGCCCTGTTGTTTCCGGAGAAGCGCTTCTACCCGGTACAGGGAAGGCAGACCACCGAGGCCGCGATTCACACCACCTGGTTCGCCGATCTGTACGCCGTCATCGGCGACGGCGACGGCCAGGGCGGCTGGGTCACGCGGCTCTACCACAACCCGCTGGTGCCGTGGATCTGGGTCGGCGCGGTGGTCATGGTGGTGGGCGGCGCCGTGTCCTTGAGCGACCGCCGCCATCGGGTGGGCGCGCCCGCGCGGCGCCGCGCCGCCGCCGCCCGGGCCTAGGGACATGCCCAAGCGTATCGCCTTCATCGCCCCGGCCGTCCTTTTCCTGGTATTGGCCGTGGCGCTTTGGTGGGGGCTGGGGCACGACCCCTCGATCGTGCCGTCGGCACTCATCGACAAGCCGGCGCCGGCCTTCAAGCTCCCCCCGCTCGAGGAAGAAAAGCCCGGTCTCTCGGAGCAGGACCTCGAGGGCCAGGTGTCGCTGGTCAACGTCTTTGCCTCCTGGTGCCTCCCCTGCCAGGCGGAGCACCCGCTCCTGATGCGGCTGGCCGAGGACGGCGTCACGATCTTCGGCCTCAACTACAAGAACGAGCCCGAGGACGCGCGCAACTGGCTCGGCCGGCTCGGCGACCCTTACAGCCAGATCGGCGTCGACCTCGACGGCCGGGTCAGCATCGACTGGGGCATCTACGGGGTGCCGGAGACCTTCGTCGTCGATTCCTCCAGGCGCATCCGATACAAGCATATCGGGCCCATGGCGCCAGGCGATGTTGAGCTATGTATCCGGCCCGTCATCGAACGGCTAAAGGAGGAAGGCCCCGGTCTGGAAACCGTCGAACTTCCTGCATCATGCCAAGGATCGAAAGGCTAAGGCCGTGAAAGCAGCGCTCATTGCCGTCGCCTTGCTGTTCGCCCTGCCGGCCGGCGCGGTCGAGCCCGACGAGATACTCGCCGATCCGGTGCTCGAGCAGCGCGCCCGGGAGATCAGCAAGAATCTCAGGTGCCTCGTCTGCCAGAACCAGTCGATTGACGATTCAAACGCGGAACTCGCCCGGGATCTCCGCATTCTGGTGCGCCAGCGGCTTGTCGCCGGCGACACGGACGAGGAGGTGACCCAGTTCGTGGTCGCGCGCTATGGCGACTTCGTGCTCTTAAAGCCGCCTTTCAAAGCCACCACCTATGCGCTCTGGTTCGGCCCGGCCGTGATCTTCACGCTCGCGGCCTTCGCCCTGGTCGTCTTGCAGCGGCGTCGGGCCAGGGTCGAGGCCAAGCCGCTCAGTCCGGCGGAGCGGCGACGGCTTGACTCCCTGCTGGACGACGGCTCGGACCCGTGACCTCGAGGCCGGCATGATCCTGTGGCTCCTGCTCGCGACCATGACGGCGGTGGCGCTGGCCTTGCTGCTGATGCCGCTGTTGAGAAAGGGCGCCGCGGCCGAGTCGCGCGCGGCCTATGACCTGGCGGTCTACCGCGACCAGCTCACCGAGATAGAGCGGGATCTGGAGCGCGGGCTTCTGGGGCCGGAGGAGGCCGTGGCGGCGCGTACCGAGATCGAGCGCAGAATGCTGGCCGCGGCCGACGACCAAGGCGAGCGCGCAAAAGACGCAAAAGAACGGGGCGGCGACCGGGCGATCACGGCGGCCGTCATCGCCGCCGCCTTGCCGCTGGGCGCCTTCGTCCTTTACCTCAACCTCGGCTCCCCCGAGCTACCCGGCCGGCCCTTCGCCGAACGCCAGGCCGAGCGGAGCCAGGCCGTCGACGACCCGGCGGTGCAAACCCAGGTGGCGGAGCTGGTCGAGCATCTCAGACAAAACCCCGAGGACCTCGAGGCCTGGCTCGGACTGGCGGAGTCGTACATGGCGCTCGAGCGCTACGAGAGCGGCGCCAACGCCTACCGCCATGCGATCCTGCTGGCCCAAGGACGGCCGGACGTCTTCTCGGCCTACGGCGAGAGCCTGGTGCTCGCCAATGACGGCCAGGTCACGGGCGAAGCCCGCACGGCCTTCGGACAGGCCCTCGCCGCCGCGCCCGGCGAGCCCCGTGCGCGCTACTACCTGGCCCTGGCCGAGGCCCAGGCCGGCAACCGGCGCGCGGCGCTCCAGATGTGGGTCGATCTTGCCGCCGACTCGCCGCCGGACGCGCCGTGGCTGCCGATCCTCGACCAGCGCATCCGCGCGACTACCGAGGAACTCGGCCTCGAGGCCGCTTCGATCGCGCCGACGCCCCGCGCCGCCCGGGGGCCAAGCCCGGAGGACTTGGCGACGGCCGAGCAAATGTCGCCGGAGGACCAGGCGGACATGATCCGCAGCATGGTCGAACGGCTGGCGGACCGGCTC
>JBHICX010000184.1:0-5179 GCA_046759805.1 Kiloniellales bacterium
CTCGTTTACGCCAGCATCACCGGCTTCGGTCACGACGGCCCTTACGGCCGATGGGCCGGCTTCGACCAGATCGCCCAGGGGATGTCGGGGCTGATGAGCATCACCGGCAGGGCGGACGGCGAGCCGACGCGGGTGGGCGTTCCCATCGCCGACCTGGTGGCCGGCATGTGGGGCGCCATCGGCGTGATCGCGGCCGTGGCGCAGCGGCATGTCACCGGCCGCGGCCAGCGCGTGGATACCTCGCTGCTGGCGGCCCTGGTGGGCCTCATGTGCATCCAGGGACAGCGCGTGCTCAGCCTGGGCGAGGTGCCGCCCAGAATGGGCAACGACCACCCGGTGATCTGCCCCTACGGCAGCTTCACCGCCGCCGACGGCCTGATCAACGTGGCGGCGGCGACCCAGGACATGTGGGCGTCGCTGTGCCGGCTTCTCGGGGTGGAGCACCTGAAGGACCACCCCGACTACGCCGACAACACCGCTCGCGCGGCCCACCGCGAGGCGCTCAAGGACGAGCTCAACCGGCGGTTCAAGACCCGGCCGGCGATCGAATGGGCCCGGGAACTGATGCAGGCGGGCATCCCCGCCGGCCCGATCTACACCCTCGACCAGGTGTTCGACGACCCGCAGGTGCGCCACATGGGCCTGGTGGAAACCGTGCCGCATCCCGTGATTGGGCCGCTGCGCCAGCTTGCCAACCCGCTCAAGATGGAAACGCTCGGCGGCAGCTCGGTGCGCCGGCCGCCGCCTTCCCTGGGCGAACACAGCCGCGCGGTGTTGCGGGAATTCGACTATGCCGACGACGAGATCGCCGGCATGATCGCCTCGGGACTGATCCAAGCCGCCGAAAACGTGGACTGAGCATGGCCCACACCCTTGCCTATGTGGCGCTCACGACGCGGGACGTGGCCGCCCTGTCGCGGTTCTGCGAGCGCCATCTGGGGCTCGCCCGCACCGACTGCCGCGGCCCCGGCGGCAAGGTTCCGGTGTTTGCGCTGGGCGCCTCGGCCCTGGCCTTGTTCGAGCCCGGCGATCCTTTCGTCGGCAGCGGTGAGACGACCGGCGTCCATCACATCGCCATTGCCGCCGCCGATCCCGCCGCCGCGGCGCGCGACCACGACCTACCGGCCTTGCCCGGCAAGGCGTCCGCGGGCCTCAACGGCACCCGGCAGCTGGTCATAGACCCGGCGGCGACCGGCGGGGTCGGCACCCGGTTCTGCGAGCCGCTCGACCTCGCCCAATCCGACGCGGACTGGATCGAGCGCATCGACCACATCGGCGTCGCCAGCGCCGACAACGCCTCGATGCTGAACCTGTTCTGCGGGCGCCTCGGCTTTGCGCTGGAAAGCCGGCAGACCGACATGGAGGTGCGCATCCCGGTCGAGAGCTTTACCTCCGACAAGTACGGCGTCGTCTATCACACCCGGCCGCCGCTCCCGGCCGGGGGCTTGCGCGTCGACTTCGTGACCGTGGGCGACTGCGAGCTCGAGTTCCTCGAGAGCTTCGACCCCGGCCAAGGTGCCGAGCGGCCGCCGGCCGACCGGGCCGGCAACACCAAGGGCGACCAGGGTGCCATCGCCCGCTATATCGAGAAGCGCGGCCCCGGCCTGCACCACCTCGCCCTCAAGACCCGGGACATCGACGCCCTCCTGTCGCGGCTGGAGGCCGCCGGCTACCGCCTCATTGACCGGGTCGGCAGGCCCGGTTCGCGGCGCGCCCAAATCGGCTTCGTCCACCCGACCGCCCTCGGCGGCGTGCTCCTGCATTTCGTCCAACGCCAGGACCTTTGACAGGCTCGGTTCGGAGCGGATCGACGCCGTGAAGCGCCTCACTGGCGGCTGCAAGGCGGCCGCGTTGGTACGCGGACGCAGCGCTGCCGGGTTGAGCAAGGCGCGCCAGGGACCAAATAACGTATGTTGGCCCAGTGAAAGTACGAGATATAATCAGGCTGCTGGAAGACCGCGGCTGGTACCTTGTCGCAACGCGAGGAAGCCATCGCCAGTTCAAACATCCGTTCAAGCCCGGCCGGGTAACCGTGGCGGGAAAACCATCCGATGACCTGGCCCCGGGGACTTTGAGCAGCGTCTTCAAGCAGGCCCAGATTACGAGGGAAAAGTGATGCGCTATGCGGTCGTGATCGAAAAAGCGGAAGGCAATTACTCGGCCTACGTCCCCGACCTGCCGGGGTGCGTAGCCACCGGAGCGACGCCGGAGGAAGCAGGGCAGCACATTCGCGAGGCGATTCGCTTCCATCTCGACGGCCTGCGCGAAGACGGCCTGCCGATCCCCGAGCCGACCAGCATATGCGAGTATCTGGAAGCCTGAGCCGCTAGGTCCACGGGAAGCCGCGGGGTCCCTGGCCCGCACGCCCCCGGCCCTGGCCAAGAGAGTGACAATTAAGGGGCGGCCCGCAGGCCGCCCCGTCATCTTGTGCATCTAGCCACCCAAGGGTGGCATCAGCTTGTTAACGGCTGGGCCCGAAGGCCCCTACGGACCGCGATCTCCCACTCACGACACCCCATACACCTTCAAAACCTCGTCGCCGTAGCGGTTGATGACCTTGACGGCGACCTTGCCGGTCTCAGGCTTTCGGAACGGGCGGCTGACGGCGTGGTGGAGCGTGGCCCAGGCGTCCTCGTCGATCTCGGCTCTTAGTGTGCGCTTCAAGCGCTCGTAAGGATCCTTGCTGCCGAGGAAATAGGCGTGGCGGACGAAGAAGCTTTCTTCGTCGTAGTCGGTATTGATCAACCAGCAAGGGATGTCATGCGAAACTTTGCCCTGATGTGAGCGGTGCTCCGCGTTTGTAGTTTTGGCGTTTGCGCCCAACGCGAATATCGAACTCAGCCTAAGTACCGATAGTTATTGTGCCACTCGATGACCTCTTGGCTCGGCCGCTTCGCCAACTCCCTTGGGACCTCAACTCTCCGGCCGTGCAAGGCATAGTATTCGCGGCCGTTGTCGAAATCCTCGTAAATTCGTCGACTAACCTCGAACTGGTATTCCGGTGAAAGCGTCACATACCCGATGTCGAAGAGACGGTGAATATCGCGTCGTAGAAGTAATCCGTTACTGACTTCGTGATCTCCTCCGTCAGCGTAGGGTCTAATATGTGCCGCCTCCAACACGGGAAGCACACGCTCGCGCGTTACCGCGCATTGTCTTTTGTAAGTATCGGTGACCACAATGCGGAACGCTCCCTGACCCAGTCGCGGACGTATGAGCGTTGGCCCGCCGAATCTCGATGGTGCTTCCGATAGACCCCGTTGCAACTTACGGGCCGCAAAGTTGCTTTCCATTGTCTCCCACAGTTGCCGTCCCTCGTCATCGTCCGTGGTATAGGTTTTGCCTACGACAATGTTCCGGGACCATGATCCTGGAACCGGAATCCATTGGTCTTCGTCTAAGAAGACCGGCTGGGTCAATATGCGACATCCAATATGGTAATCGGCCCTTGGGTCCACCGGTTCGTGTCGGTAGTGGGCAATGCGGGCTCTCATTGTCTCAAGCGACTCCGCGCCGTTGGCAATACCGAACGCCTCCCATCCAAGCGACAGCGGAAGTTGCGTCGCATGGCTGAACACCCCGCCCCCGACAATAAAGTCGCGGGGGCTGTGGAGCTTGAAAAGAAAGAGCTCGCCCGGCTGCAATGCTCGAAACATAGTGGTGCCTCTCGGCTGCCAGTGATTCACTTCGGCAACCGCTGTCTCGCGACGCAGAAACGCGAACCAATCGTCATCCGTGAGGGCAACGAAAAGCCTTACCATCCGCTAGATCCCGCAAGAAGGCAACTACGCGTCGATCGGGGTTAGCCATTCATACTTCTACACGAATGCACAATAATCCGGAAGCCGCCGCCGATCCCCCGAGGCTTCTCCGGTCGCGGGTCAATGCACCACCTGATAGGTCACGTGCTGGTAGCGGAGCTCGGGGGTAAGTTCAGCTGCGGCGCGCGCCGCCTCGACCCAGGCCAACTGAGCGATTTCAAACCTCGCGAACCGCCTCCTCCGGCGTGTCGCCGAAGGCGGAGCAGTGTTTCAGGTCGGGAATGTCAGCGACTCAGCTGCCGTCCTCGTCGCTCCAGAACAGGTTGATGTGGTAGTCCTTCATTCCAAGCTCTTCCCCGGCCCCTCACGCCGCGCGCTGGTCCAGCTCGGCCAGCACCGCGTCGCCCATCTGGGTGGTGGAGACCGGGGTTATGCCGGGGCCGGCGATGTCGGCGGTGCGGACGCCGGCCGCGAGTGCGGCCTCGATGGCCGTCTCGATGAGGCGGGCGTCCTCGTCCATCTGGAACGAGTAGCGGAGCAGCATGGCGAAGCTCAGGAGGGCGGCGATCGGGTTGGCCTGATCGCGGCCGGCGATGTCCGGGGCGGAGCCGTGCACCGGCTCGTAGAGGGCGTGGCGGCGGCCGGTGGCGGGGTCGGGGGCGCCCAAAGACGCCGAGGGCAGCATGCCCAGCGAGCCCGTCAGCATGGCCGCGCAGTCCGAGAGCAAGTCGCCGAACAGGTTGTCGGTGACGATCACGTCGAACTGCTTGGGCCGGCGCACCAGCTGCATGGCGCAGTTGTCGGCGTACATGTGGGTGAGATCGACCCCGGGGTAGGACTCGTCCTTGAGGCGCTGCACCTCCTGGCGCCACAACACACCCGATTCCATGACGTTGGCCTTCTCCACCGAGCACACCCGGTTCGAGCGCTGGGCGGCCAGGTCGAAGGCCACCGCGGCGACGCGGCGGATCTCCGGCGTGGTGTAGACCTGGGTGTTGACCGCCCGGCGGGTACCGTCGGAAAGCTCCTCGATGCCGCGCGGACGGCCAAAATAGATGCCGCCGGTGAGCTCGCGTACGATCATCAGATCGAGGCCGTCGACGAGCTCCGGCTTCAGGCTCGAGGCCGACACCATCGGCGCGAAGACCACCGCCGGGCGCAGGTTGGCGAACAGGTCCATCTCCTTGCGCAGCTTCAGCAAGGCGTTCTCCACCTTGACCTCGAACGGCAGGTCGTCATAGCCGGGCCCGCCGACGGCGCCGAACAGCACCGCGTCGGCGGCCATGGCCTGGGCCAGGGTGTCGTCGGTCAAGGGGGTGCCGTGGACCTGGTAGGCGGCGCCGCCCCCCAGCCCCTCGGCCACCCCGACACCCACCCCGCGGCGGCGGTCCAGCCAGGCGCGGACGCGGCGCCCCAGG
>JBHICX010000185.1:0-5177 GCA_046759805.1 Kiloniellales bacterium
GCACGCCGGCCGGTCGGCTGGGATCGGCGGGCTGCCATCCGCTGGTGCTTGCGGCAATGCTGGTGTAGCGTGGCCGCAAGCCATGCGAACGGTGGAGTCCGATAGATGCCAGGCAACAGATTCAGCTCGGATGCGGCCGCGATAGAGACCGTCTACACCCGGCGCGCGATCTATGTCACACCGACGAAGAACGCGTTCGAAGCCAAGCTACCGAAGGTGCCGGCCCACGTGTTCCTTGCCGAACGCGACCGCGCCCTCGACCCGGCGACGGGGACCGCGTTGATCGATTTGGACCTGCGGCCGCGGCTCGAGACCGGCTTTCCAGCGACGACCCCGAACCTGATGGCCCGTTACGTTCGCATCCGCGGTGGCGACGACGTGAGCTTCGACCTCAAGGCCAGCGGCGAGGCGTATTACGTCATCGCCGGCGCCGGTGTGGCCCGCAAGGGCGACGACCGGATCGACTGGCGGTCCGGCGACGTGTTCTGCCTGCCGGGCGGGGGCGAGACGGCGCTTGGCTGCGAGGACGGTGACGGCGTGCTGTTCCAGGTCACCGACGAGCCGGCGCTGGCCTACCATCGCGCCGAACCGCCGGCACCGGGTCGGTCGCAGGTCCAGGTCGTGCACTATCCCTCGGCGGAGATCCTGCGACAGTTGGCCGAGGTCCAGGCCCGCATGGACGACGGCAAGGTGACCGGCAGGGCGGTCCTGTTCACCAGCGCCGGCGTGCACGCGACCCAGACCGCCACCACGACGATTGCGCTGGCCATGAACTCGCTTAAGGCCGGCGGCGTCCAGGTGCCGCATCGGCACAACGCGGCGGCGCTGACCCTTTGCGTCCAGGGCGACCAAGTCTATTCGATGATCGAGGGCCGGCGGGTCGACTGGCGGAAGGACGCGGTCATGGTGACGCCGCCGGCTGCGCTGCACTCGCACCACAACGAGGGCGACGACATGATGCTGAGCATCGTCGCCCAGGACGGCGGCCTGTTCTATCACGCCCGCGCCGTCGGCTTCAGCTGGGACTGATCGCCGGCGCCGAAACCGGGCGTTGTCAACCTTCGTCGCCCAGGATCTTGGTCACCTGGTCTAGGATGCTGATGGCTTCGGCCACGTATTGCTCCGCCTTCCGCCTGTTATTCTCGATCCTGGACTTGGCGTACATCTTTCTGCCTTCCTCCAACATGCTGAGGAGCTGCTTTTCTTGTTCCTCGCCCAGGGACGCGTTCTGGATTGACTCAGCGGCCCGCTCGTAGACGATTTTGAACTGCCCCGAGCGTTTCGCGCCAACCGACAGATTGACGTCGCCCCCACCGCCGCCGCCACCGCCGCCGCCTCCGCTGGGGGCATAAGCGGGCGCCGGCATGAGGACGAGCATTGCTGCTAGTATCAAGGGAGTACCGCGCATGGTGCTTTCCTTTCCAAGGGTGGGTGGTTAAGGACCGGGCGCCGCTCCTGGGCAGTCATCTGGGGGCGGCGCCGTCCCCGATCAGGACGAACGGCGCCCACGCCACAGGATGGCTCATGTCAGGGTCTTGCATCAGATCCAGCTGCGACCGGCGCAGCGCCTCGGCGTAGCCGTCCTCAGGGAAGCGGCCGACCCGGTTGAACAGGCCGGTGGTCAGGCGCATGGTCGGCACCGAGAAGATGGACCAGTGTGAGGCGAGCACGCGGCGGGCGCCGGCATAGAGGAACGCCCGTGCCAGCCCCGACAGGCTTTCCCCGCCGAGACTGCCGTCGGACCCAGCGGTATCGCAGGCGGACAGGAGCGCCACCTCGGCGTCGAGCTGCAAGGCGGCGATCTCGCTCGCCACCAACAGCCCGTCGCCGGCCGGTCCGTCCTGGTCCAATGGGGTCAGCGCCAAGGCGGGTTCCATGTCACAGGCCAAGGTCTCCGGCAACAGCCCGTGGGTGGCGAAGGCGACCACGCGATAATCCTTCAGTGCCGCACCGTGGACCCTGGCCTCGGACGCCGCTTCGCCGAGTTGCACGGCCTCGGCGCCGGCGCCGAGGGAGGCGGCGATGGCTTGCAATTCCGCCTCGGTTTCCGGAACCCCCGGCAGAGACCGCACCAGCGATCGGACCGCGCCGTCGCCGGCACCCACGCAGCCCCGCTCGAGTGCATCCCGAGCCGTGTTGTCTTGCGCTCCGCCGGCGAATTTCGGCGCCCCGAAGCCGATGAACGGACGTGAGGCGCGCGGGACCGTCATCTGGGTGCGCATCGCCTTGATCGCGTGGAGCGAAGGGAGCACGCTCACCGCGTGCTTGCGGATGAGCCAGGCAGCCGAGGCATAGTCGGTCGGATTGCCATCGATCGGCTTGGTGATCAGGATCCCGGGGGGCAGACTCATCAGCGGCCCGGAGGGCACGATCAGAAGGTGGCGGACATCGGCGAGCTCGGCCGCAAACTCCCCGAGCAGGGTCTCATACAGCTTTTGCGAAAGCCGGGTGTCGAAGTCGACGCCGTAGTTCGTATCCCAATCGAGCCCGGCGCGCAGTTCCGCCACTACTCGGTGTAGATTGGCCTCGGAAAGGTCGACGGCGTTGACGCGCACCTTCCCACCGCGCACCAGGAACACGACGGTCGCATCCATAGCGACGAAGAAGGCGATCACGGCTTCGTCGGGGCGCAATAGGGCATCGACCGCCACCGGGTTCAGGGGCCGGGGCGAGATCAGTTGATAGTAACGGGGATGCTCCGCTTCCAGGGCCGCCTCGATCGCCTGGATGGCGTGCATTTGCTTGTTGATCTCGCCTTTCAGCCGGTCTTCCTGCTGCCGGTCTCGGCGGTCCTTGGGCTTCGACATTTCGGCCGCCAGGGCCTGGCGTAGCGCGGTGAGCCGCGTACGTACGTCTTGCAGCGACCGGGTCTTGTCGGCGATCTCGGCCGAGCCGCTGGCCAGGCGGGCCGCCATCAGGGCGATGGCCTGGGCCGCCGCGCCGCCGCGCACGAGTTGGCCGGCCACGAAGGCCTCGGCACGCAGCGACGCCTTGCGCTTCGGGTCGGTCTCGCGCGCCGCCTGTCTCAGGGCGATGAGAACGTACGCGGCGATCGACTCGGGCTCCACACCGTCGTGCGCCTCGCGATTGGAGCGCAGGATCTTGGCCATGTGGCGATAGGCCTCGAGGGCGTCGGCAAGGCGGCCGTCCGCCGCCAGGATGCTGCCCCGCTGGGCGTAGGACTGTGCCAATGGCGTGCTGGGGCCGAACAGCACCTGCCGGATTTCGATCGCCTTGACATTGGCGTTCCGGGCGGCGCCGTAATCTCCCAGTAGTTCGCCGATGTCGGCCAAGAGGTCGTAGGTTGACGCCAACCACCAGTGCATCGACCCGTACGCGTCGGTGAAGAGTTCCAGGGCTTCCAGCGCCATCTCCTTGGCTGGTTCCAGATCCTCCAGTCGCACCAGCAGTCGAGCCCCCTCGAACAGGCTGTGCGCCAGCGCGTCCTTTCGGGTCTCGTCGGCCCGCCTGAGGCGCACCGATTCGTGGACCAGGTCCAGCGCGTTGCGGTATTGGCCCTTGAGCTCGGCGTGGATGGCCCGGTAGACCAGGAACCTAGGGTGGTGATCCGGATGCAGCGAGTGTCGGACCAAGGATTCCGCCCGCTGGAAAAGCCGTTCGGCCTCGTCGAAGCGACCCTCGTTGCTGACGTTCAACGCCAGGTGGGCGATCGTATCGCCGAGGCTCGGGCGTTCGCCTCCGAGCAGCCGTTCCTGGATCTCCAAGGCCCGGCGCCAGGCATCCTCGGCGCCAGCGTAGTCCTTGGCGCTGTTGTACTGGTGGCCCAGGCTGCGCAATTGTTCGAATGCGGCGATGTCCTGGACTCCGATCAAGCTGAATGAACCACCCACTTGCGCCTTGAGGCGCGCGATGCTGGCGCCGACGCGGCCGCCGATGCCACCCGCGCGTTCGTCGGAGAGGAAGGCCACCGCTTCTTCCAGCAGCGGAAATATCGTTGGCATGCCGGTCACGAGATAGGTCTGCCGGGCGACGGTCGCGGCAAGCACCAGCCGTGGCCATCCGCCATCGCGCATCGTGCATCGCCGCAAGGCCGCCGGAACATCGTTAAGGATACGGACGGCTTGCACCTCCGCGCAGGCGAGGTCGGTCTCGAAACCCCGTTGCCAGTCGCTGTCCGTCGCCAGGGCCGAAGGTGGAACGGTGCTTACCTTGATGGTTATGATCTCGCCGGCGGCGAACTCCGCGCCATCGCAAAACACACCCAGGCGCGAGGACCGCGACTTGGCGTGGCGTTCCAACAGCCTGAGACCACACTCTTCGCCGGTCAGGGCGCGTCCCAGGAAAATTTCCTGGTCGATCCGTTGCAAGACCTGGGATTGCGCGTGCGCCCACGGTGCACCGGCAATGCCTACGGCCAAGGCGGCGAATATCAGGACCTTGTCGCGATACGCCCGCATTTCTTTAAGGTGCCGGCGTCCGCCGGCACCTGCATCTCGGAGCAACCATGAACCAGCACATACACAAGCCATTCCGGTAAGGGCTTGTTCCCGAAACTACCTGCGGCGCATGACCAGATCGTTAACCCCGGCGGCCCCGGCCACCGGTCCGAGCCTGCAACTCTGGTTGAGTGTCCGGGTAAATCGACGCCGGGACGTTGACCCCCGACCCCAGTCCGATAGATTGGTCACATTATTGCAGCGCCTGGGCTGTGAGGGCGGCCCGAGAAGGATGTAAGTGCCATGCGTATGCCGAAGCCCGATCAGCGGGTCATCGCCCGTCGCCTTGAGATCGCCAAGCGGCTCACTGAGATCGTGCCGGGCGAGGGCGTGATCGTCGATGACGACGAGTTGCGCGCCTACGAGACCGACGGGCTCACCGCCTACCAGCAGGTGCCGCTGATCGTAGTACTGCCCAGCACCACCGATGAGGTCCGGCGGATCCTCCGATACTGCCACCAGGAAGGGATCAAGGTGGTGCCGCGCGGGGCCGGCACCTCGCTCTCCGGCGGGGCGCTGCCGCTGGCCGACGGCATCGTCCTGGGGCTCGCCAAGTTCAACCGCATCCTGGAGATCGACTACGAGAACCGCTGCGTCATAGCCCAGCCCGGGGTGACCAATCTGGGGATCACCGACGCGGTCGCCAACGACGGCTTCTATTACGCGCCCGACCCGTCGAGTCAGATCGCCTGCACCATCGGCGGCAACGTCGCCGAGAAC
>JBHICX010000186.1:0-5173 GCA_046759805.1 Kiloniellales bacterium
CAGCAAATGAATTCCGATCACGGTGTCGGTGGCCACTGTCGCCAAGGACGACTCGATCTTCGCCGAGACGGGATTTTTTTTAGCGTTCGGCCATCAACGATTCCTTAACTAAGCTTTAACTAAGCTTTCCCATCATACCCGGGTCTGTTAACCTTACGTTGGGACAGCGATGGTCGCCACCGAAGGCGATGGCACCAGAGGCCTCGGGACGGCGAGGCCGCACTACGGGGTTGAGGCCTTAACGGGGGATCTGGGCATGCGTGTATTACTCGTAGAGGACGACACCTCCACGGCGAAGAGCATCGAGATGATGCTGCGATCCGACGGGTATGTCGTCGACGTCACCGATCTGGGCGAAGACGGGTTGGAGATCGGCAAGCTCTACGATTACGACATCATCATCCTCGATCTGATGTTGCCCGACATCGACGGCTACGAGGTGTTGCGACGCCTCAGGGCGGCCCGGGTCCGCACCCCGATCCTGATCCTGTCGGGCTTGAGCGAGCTTGACCACAAGGTCAAAGGGCTGGGCTTCGGGGCCGACGATTATCTGACCAAGCCGTTCCACAAACGCGAGCTGGTGGCGCGGCTTCATGCCGTCGTGCGCCGCTCCATGGGCCATTCCCACTCGGTCATCAAGACCGGCAAGCTGGCGGTGAACCTGGATACCCGATCGGTCACGGTGGACGACCAGCCGCTGCACCTGACCGGCAAGGAATACGGCATCCTGGAACTGTTGAGCCTGCGCAAAGGCACCACGCTGACCAAGGAGATGTTCCTGAACCATCTCTACGGCGGCCTGGACGAGCCCGAGCTCAAGATCATCGACGTCTTCGTCTGCAAGCTCAGGAAGAAGCTCACCGCGGCGACCGGCGGCGCCAACTATATCGAGACGGTTTGGGGCCGCGGCTACGTGCTGCGTGACCCGGCGCCGGAGGCCGAGGTGGACACGAGACCGCTTAGGGCCGCTGCCGCGTCCTGACCCAAGCGCCCATGGGCGCTCAACCCGAGTTAGCCTGATCCCTAGCCCCGTTCAGTGCGTGGTCGAGCACCCGTGCCACGTGCACCGCGGTGCGCCCGGTGCCGTCGCGGATCTGCTGGCGGCAACTGGTGCCATCGGCCACGATCAGCGTATCCGGCGACGCCGACCGGACCGCGGGCAATAGGGCCAGCTCACCCATCTTCATGGAAATCGGGTAATGCTCGGCCTCGTAGCCGAAGGACCCGGCCATGCCGCAGCAGCTCGACTCGACGGTCTCGACCTCGAGGCCGGGGATGAGGCCAAGCACCGTCATCACCGGCGGCATAACGCCAAACGCCTTCTGATGGCAGTGCCCGTGCAGCAGCGCCCGGCCCCCTGAGAGCGGCCGAAGCGGCAGGCGCAGCCGTCCGGCCGCATGCTCGGCGGCCAGGAACTCCTCGAACAACATCGCGCGTTCGGCCAGCGAGTCGGTGTCGGCGCCGGGCAGCATGGCCTTGAACTCGTCGCGCAGGGTCAAGAGGCAGGAGGGTTCCAGCCCGACCACCGGGACGCCGCGGGCGACGTGGGGCCTGAGCGCCTCGATCAGGCGCCGCGCCTCGGCCTTGGCCTGATCCACCAGCCCGACGGCAAGGAAGGTGCGGCCGCAGCACAGCGGCCGGCCGCCCCGGGCCGGCCGCGCCAGACGCACCCGATAGCCCGCTTGCATGAGCACCCGCCACGCCGCGCGCGCGTTCTCCGGCTCGAACCAGGTGTTGAAGGTGTCGACCAGCAACACCACTTCGCGCCCGTCGCCGCGAGGCTCCGATCCCTGGCGCAACCCGGTGCCGCGCCACACCGGCAGTGGACGCCGCGCGCTCAGGCCCAACAGGCGCTCGCTTAGGGCGCCCAGGCCCGGCACCCGGTCGCGCAGGTTCATCAGGAAGCGGGCTCTGGCGGCGGCCGGCGCGTAGCGCGGCAGGTAGGCGATCAACCGGTCCCTGAGCCCGAGCCCGTGCCGCCCCCGGTAATGGTACAGGAACTCCACCTTCATGCGCGCCATGTCCACCCCCGTGGGGCACTCGCGCTTGCAGCCCTTGCAGGCGATGCACAGGTCCATGGTCTGGGCCATCTCCGCGGCGGTGAGCGCCTCGGGGCCGAGCTGGCCGGTGATGGCCAGCCGCAGCGAGTTGGCGCGGCCGCGAGTCACGTGGCGCTCGTCCATGGTGACCCGATAGGACGGGCACATGACGCCAGGGTTCGCCTTGCGGCAGGCGCCGTTGTTGTTGCACATCTCCACCGCGCCGGCGAAGCCGCCCCAGTCGGACCAGTCCAGGACGGTGTCGATGGGTTGAGCCGCGTAGCCGGGCCGGTAGCGCATGAGCGAGCGGTCGTCCATGCGCTGAGGCCGCACGATCTTGCCGGGATTGAACAGTCCGTCGGGGTCGAAGCGGTCCTTCACCTCCTCGAACGCGCGCACGATCCGCCGGCCGAACATCGGCTGGTGGAACTCCGAGCGCACGATGCCGTCGCCGTGCTCGCCCGAATGCGAGCCCTTGTATTCGCGCACCATGGCGAAGCATTCCTCGGCGATGGCCCGCATCTTGCGCACCTCGGCCTCGTCCTTCAGGTTCAAAACCGGCCGCACGTGCAAGGTGCCGACCGAGGCGTGGGCATACCAGGTGCCGCTCACCCCGTGTTTGGCGAAAATCCGGTTCAGCCGGTCGGTATAGTCCGCCAAGTCCTCCAGCTTGACCGCGCAGTCCTCGACGAACGACACCGGCTTGCCGTCGCCCTTCATCGACATGAGAATGTCGAGCCCGGCCTTGCGCACCTCCCAGATCGCCTTCTGCAGGCCCTCGTCCACCGCCTCGACGACGGCGCCAGGTAGTCCCAGATCGCCCATGAGTTCGCCCAGCTGGCTGAGGCGGCGCAAGAGGTCGTCGCGGTCCTCGCCGGCGAACTCGACCAGAAGCAGCGACTCCGGCGCGCCAGTGACGAAACGCTCGATCATCGGCCGGAACGCCGGCATCTCGCGGGCCAGCTCGATGAGCGTGTGGTCGACCAGCTCCACTGCGCTGGGGTCGAGCTCCACGATTCGCGGCGTCGCCTGCATCGCCCCCAGGAAGGTGGGGTAGTGGCACACCCCCATAAGGCGGTGGCTCGGGATCGGCTCGAGGTCGAGCTCGATGGCGGTGAAGAAGGCGAGCGTGCCCTCGGAGCCGACCAAGAGGCTGGCCATGTTGTGCCCGGTGGGCGAGATCGAGTCGATGTTGTAGCCGCCGACGCGGCGCAACAGCTTGGGGAAGCGGCGCTCGATCTCCGGCGCCTCGCGGGCGTAGAGGCGGCGCATGTGCTGGACCAATTCTAGGTACCGGGCGCCGCCGCCGAGGCCCTCCAGATTACCGGGCACGGGGGCGAAGTTGAGCGCCGAGCCATCGGCCAGCACGGCGTCGATGGCATGCACGTTGTGCACCATGTTGCCGTAGCGGATCGACCGGGCGCCGCAGGCATTGTTGCCGGCCATGCCGCCGATGGTGACCCGGTTGGCGGGCGAGACGTCCACCGGGAAGAACAAGCCATGGGGCTCGAGCCACTGGTTCAGCCGGTCGAGCACGATGCCGGGCTCGACCGTGACCCGCCGGGCTTGCGCGTCGAAGGAGATGACCCGGTTGAGGACCTTCGAGGTATCGACCACCAGCGCTTCGCCCACCGCCTGGCCGGCCTGGCTGGTGCCGGCGCCGCGCGGCAGCACCGGAACGCCGGCGGAATTGGCGATGTCAATGGTCCGGGCAATGTCGGCGACGGTCTTCGGGACCACGACCCCGATCGGCTCGATCTGGTAGATCGAAGCGTCGGTCGCGTAGCGGCCGCGCGAGAACGCGTCGAACAGCACCTCGCCCTCGATCTCGCGGCTGAGCCGGGCGGCAAGGGCGCTGTCACCGATGCGCGACCCCGAGGCCGCACCGTGGGCGATCATGATCGGGGCGATCCCTTTGGTAATGAATCGGCCGAAACTGTATCACCTTGCCAATACGATTCAACCCGACGTATTTGATATATTACCTTAAAATGATATCCTAACATATTTATATATAATAATTCATATCCACCGGATTGAGACGGGATGCCCTTGCGGCGGCTGTAAATGCATGCATAATCGAGGCCGGCCTCCCGAAAACCGATCGAGGCGAGACGCCATGCGACAGCCAAGCGGCCGCCATTTCCTTCAGATCCCGGGCCCGACCAACGTGCCGGACCGGGTGCTGCGGGCCATCGAGAAGCCGACCATCGACCACCGCGGTCCCGAGTTCCGCCGCTTGACGCAACGGCTGCAGGACGGCCTCGAGGGCATCTTCAAGACCTCCGGCCCGGTGGTGATCTTCCCCTCCTCGGGCACCGGCGCCTGGGAGGCCGCGCTCGCTAACACGCTCAACGCCGGGGACCGAGTGTTGATGTACGAGACCGGCCATTTCGCCACCCTTTGGTGCGAGCTGGCCAAGCGGCTTGGGCTCGAGCCGGAGCTGTTGCCCGGCGATTGGCGCAGCGGCGTCGACGTGGCCGCCGTCGAAGCGCGCCTCGCCGAGGACCGCAAGCACGCGATCAAGGCGGTCTGCGTGGTGCACAACGAGACCTCGACCGGCGTCACCAGCGCCATCGCCGAGCTGCGCCAGGCGATCGACCGGGTGGGCCATCCGGCCCTGTTCATGGTCGACGTGATCTCGTCGCTGGCCTCCATCGACTACCGCCACGACGCCTGGGGCGTGGACGTGACCGTGGGCTGCTCGCAGAAGGGGCTGATGCTGCCGCCGGGGCTCGGCTTGAACGCGGTCAGCGACAAGGCGCTCGCCGCCGCCAAGTCGGCCGGGCTGCCGCGGTCGTACTGGGACTGGCAGGCGGTGCTAACCGCGAACCGGCAGGGCGCGTACCCGTACACGCCGGCCACCAACCTGCTGCAGGGCCTCGCCGAGTCAATCACCATGCTCGAAGAGGAGGGCCTGGACAACGTGTTTCGGCGCCACCACCGGCTGGCCGAGGCGACGCGCCGCGCGGTCCGCGTCTGGGGCCTGGAGATCTTATGTCGCAACCCGGCGGAGTGCTCGAGCTCTCTGACCGCCGTCGAGGTGCCGCAAGGCTCGGACGCGGACGAGCTGCGCCGGGTGATCCTCGAACGCTTCAACATGTCGCTGGGCAACGGGCTCGGCAGGCTCCAGG
>JBHICX010000187.1:0-5136 GCA_046759805.1 Kiloniellales bacterium
CTTCGATGCGCTCGCCGCCCTGAAGCGCCGGCGGTGACGGCGCTTGCCGCGAGGTGGCTTTTCGATAGAATGATACCGTCATCTCCGGCCCGGCCGGGACCAGGCGGCTTTCCGAGGGAGCAACCGAGGCCATGGCGGTTCCGAAGAAGAAAGTGTCCCGATCCCGACGCAACATGCGCCGTGCGCATGATGCGCTGGGCCGGTCCGACTACGTCGAATGCCCGAACTGTGGCGAGCACAAGCTTCCGCATCACATTTGTCCCGCTTGCGGCTTCTATAAGGGACGCGAGGTCGTCGAACCCTCCGGCGCCTAAGGCTCGCCCGGGGGATCGGGGCCCAGTCGAGGGAGCGAGATATTGAAGGGCGGCGTCGCGATCGCACTCGATGCCATGGGCGGCGACAAGGCGCCGGAGATGGTCGTCAAAGGTGCGAGCCTGGCGCGCGAGCGGTTCCCCGACCTTAACTTCCTCCTGTTCGGTGATGGGCGGCGGCTCGGCGCCTTGGTCCAGTCGCTGCCGTCGGGCGCGGAGGCCTATCAGATCCACCATACCGACGAGGTTGTGACCAACGACGCCAAGCCGAGTCAGGCCCTGCGCCAGGGGCGAAACTCGAGCATGCGTCTGGCCATCGATGCGGTCGGCGATGGCGCCGCCGCGGCCGTGGTATCGGCCGGCAACACCGGCGCCCTCATGGCCATGTCGAAGTTGGTGTTGAAGACGGCACCGGGCATCGATCGGCCGGCGATCGCCTCGATCTTCCCCACCGAGCGGGGCGACAGCGTGATGCTGGACCTCGGCGCCAACGTGGAATGCGACACCGACAACCTGGTGCAGTTCGCGGTGATGGGCCACGTGTTCGCGCGCACGGTGCTCGGGCTCGATCGGCCGACGCTGGGGCTGCTCAACGTCGGTTCCGAGGACCAGAAGGGGCACGAGGAGGTCAAGGCGGCGGCCGCCGTGCTGCGCGAGTTGAAGCTGCCGATCGACTTCCGTGGCTTCGTCGAGGGCAACGATATCTGCGCCGGCACGGTGGACGTCATCGTGACCGACGGCTTTACCGGCAACGTCGCGGTGAAGACCGCGGAGGGGACGGCGCGGCTGTACACGCATTTCCTGCGCCAGGCGTTCACCGCCTCACCGCTTTCGCGGCTGGGCTATCTGTTGGCCCGGGGGGCGCTGGACAGGCTGCGGGTCCGGGTCGACCCGCGCCGCTACAACGGCGCCATCCTCTTGGGCCTCAACGGCATTACGGTGAAGAGCCACGGCGGCACCGATGCGCTGGGCTTCGCCAACGCCATCGACGTCGCGGTGGAGATGCTGCAACATGGCTTCTTCGAACAAACTCAGGCCGAGCTCGAGCGGTTGAGCGCCGTGCACCACCGGTCGAGCGCCGACAAGCCGCGGGTGGCCGCCTCGTAATGTTACGCTCCCGGATCGTTGGGTGCGGCGGATACCTCCCGGACCGGGTGGTGTCGAACGCCGAGCTGGCCCTGCGCATCGACACCTCCGACAAATGGATCGTTCAGCGCACCGGCATTCGCACGCGACACATCGCCGATGCGGGCGAGAAGACCTCTGACTTGGCCATTGCCGCCTCGCGCCGTGCGCTCGAGTCGGCCGAGGTGGAGTCGGACCGGCTCGACATCCTGGTGCTGGCTACCACCACCCCCGATGAGACCTTTCCGGCGACCGCGACCCAGGTCCAGGCCGCGCTCGGCATGAACGGCGGCGCCGCCTTCGACGTACAGGCGGTATGCTCGGGCTTCATTTACGCGCTGGCCGTGGCCGACAACTTCATCCGCCTGGGCCAGGCGCGCCACGCCCTGGTCATCGGCGCCGAGACCTTCTCGCGCATCCTCGACTGGGAGGATCGCTCGACCTGTGTGCTGTTCGGCGACGGGGCCGGGGCGGTGGTGCTCGGCGCCACCGAGGCCAACGGCGACGGCGCCGACCGCTGCGTCTTGTCCACCCATCTGCACTCCGACGGCCGCACCCACGACCTGTTGTATGTCGACGGCGGGCCGTCGTCCACGCGCACCACCGGCCATGTCCGCATGGATGGCCCCGAGCTGTTCCGCCATGCGGTGGAGAAACTCGCCGCGGTGGTGGCCGAGGCGCTCGCGGCCAACGGCCTGACCAGCCAGGACATCGATTGGCTGGTGCCGCACCAGGCCAACCAGCGGATCATCGACGGCACCGCCCGCAGGCTGGGGCTGGGGCCGGAGAAGGTGATCTCGACGATCAGCCATCACGCCAATACCTCGGCCGCCTCGATACCGCTGGCGCTGGCCGAGGCCGCCGCGGACGGCCGCATCAAGCCCGGCCAGCTGATCCTCATGGAGGCCATCGGCGGCGGGCTCGCCTGGGGCTCGAGTCTGGTCCGCTGGTGATCCCGGCGTGGCCTCGGGCGAGCCGCCGCCCTTGGGCGGGGCGCCTATGCAATTGACGGTGTTTCCGGCGCTCGGTAGGTTGTCGCTAAAAACAGGGGGTTGCTGAGCACATGGCCGGCAAGACCTTAACCCGGGCGGATCTGAGCGAGGCCGTCTACCAGGAAGTCGGGCTGTCGCGAAACGAGTCCGCGGCGTTCGTGGAGTCGGTGTTGGGCGAGATTGCCAACAGCTTGACCCGCGGCGAGGCGGTGAAGCTCTCCTCCTTCGGCAGCTTTTCGGTGCGCCAGAAGGGCCAGCGGATCGGCCGCAATCCGAAGACCGGCCAAGAGGTTCCGATCCTGCCGCGCAAGGTCCTGGTGTTTCGACCCTCGCATGTCCTGAAGAGACTGATCAACAAGGCGCACGGCGCCAAGACGGAGAACGAGGCCGTCTCTTGACCATGGCCGAGGGCCCGGGGTTACGGCAAACCACCAAATCCCCTGCTGCGTTCCGCACCATCAGCGAAGTGGCCGCAGAGTTGGATGTGCCGCAGCACGTGCTGCGCTTCTGGGAGACCAGGTTCAGCCAGGTGCGGCCGATGAAGCGGGCCGGCGGGCGCCGCTACTACCGGCCGGAGGACGTGGCGCTGTTGCGGCGCATCCGCACCCTCTTGTACCAGGACGGTTACACCATCCGCGGCGTCCAGCGGTTGTTGCGCGCAGGTGCGCCGCCGGAGCCGGCCGTGACCGGGACCGCCGGGTCGGCGGATGCCGGCACCGGCGCACGGCTCGACGCCGAGACGCGCCGCCAGCTGGAGAAGCTGCTGGAGGCCCTGACCGAACTCAGGGAGCTGCTGCGGGCGCATCGGAAATGACCCCGGCCATGGTGTCGCCACCGGCCCCGGTCGCAGTCTCTACCATTGCTAGTCTGGTTCGGGACCGGTAGAATCCGACCGGTCGGAGCGTGGCGCAGCCTGGTAGCGCACTTGCATGGGGCGCAAGGGGTCGCTGGTTCGAATCCAGTCGCTCCGACCATTCCCTTCGAGGGCATTGGGCACCCTGGTAACGGCATGGATTGACGCCCTTGACCGCCCCGCCGACCACACCAACCGCGTTCGACATCGCCCCGGTGGCCATCGAGGAGGAGATGAAGCGCTCCTACCTCGATTACGCCATGAGCGTGATCGTGAGCCGGGCGCTGCCCGACGTCCGCGACGGCCTGAAGCCGGTGCACCGGCGCATCCTGTTCGCCATGCAGGAGGCCGGCTGGGCCTCGGATCGGCCGCACCGCAAATCGGCGCGCATCGTTGGCGACGTGATGGGTAAGTACCATCCGCACGGCGACGACCCGATCTACGACGCCATGGTGCGCATGGCGCAGGAGTTCTCGATGCGGCTGCCGCTGATCGACGGCCAGGGCAACTTCGGCTCCATGGACGGCGACCCGCCGGCAGCGATGCGCTACACCGAAGCGCGGCTGGCCAAGGCCGCCGAGGCGCTGATCGACGACATCGACAACGACACCGTCGAGTTCCGTCCCAACTATGACGACACGGCGCAGGAGCCGACGGTCCTGCCGGCGCGCTTCCCGAACCTGTTGGTCAACGGCGCCGGCGGCATCGCGGTCGGCATGGCGACCAACATCCCGCCGCACAACCTGGGCGAGGTGATCGATGCCTGCTGCGCCTATGTCGACGATCCGGAGATCACGCTCGAGGCGCTGATGGCGATCGTGCCGGGCCCCGACTTCCCGACCGGCGCCATCATCATCGGCCGCACCGGCATCCGCGACGCCTACGACTCGGGCCGCGGCTCGGTGATCATGCGCAGTCGTTGCACGGTGGAGAAGATCCGCAAGGACCGCGACGCGATCGTGGTCAGCGAGGTGCCGTATCAGGTGAACAAGTCGCGGTTGTTGGAGCGCATCGCCGAGGTGGTCAACGAGAAGACCGTCGAGGGGGTGGCCGATTTGCGCGACGAGTCGGACCGCGACGGTGTCAGGGTGGTGATCGAGTTGAAGCGCGACGCCAATTCCGAGGTGGTGCTGAACCAGCTGTATCGCCACACCCCGTTGCAGACCAGCTTCGGGGTCAACATGCTGGCGCTCTCCGGCGGCCGCCCGGTGCTGATGGACCTGAAGCAGATCATCGCCGCCTTCGTCGAGTTTCGCGAGGAGGTGATCCGCCGGCGCACCGTGTTCCTGCTCGGCCGTACCCGCGAGCGCGCGCACGTCCTGGCCGGATTGGCCATCGCGGTGGCCAACCTGGATGCGGTGATCACGCTGATCCGCGCCGCCGCGAACCCGGCCGAGGCTAGGGCCGGGTTGATGGCCACGCCGTGGCCGGCGGCGGACGTGAGGGCCCTGATCGAGTTGATCGGCGAGCCGGGCCGGGGAGTGGCCGAGGACGGTACCTACCGGCTATCGGAAGGCCAGGCGCGCGCCATTCTCGATCTCCGGCTGCATCGGCTGACCGGCCTGGAGCGCGACAAGATCGCCGCCGAGCTCGAAGCCGCCATCGGACAGATCGCCGAGTTCCTCGAGATCCTGCAGTCACGGCCGCGCCGCCTGTCGCTGTTGCGCCAGGAGTTGCTGGCCATGAAGGAAGGGTTCGCCACGCCGCGGTGCACCAGCATCGAGGAGCTCGAGATCGAGCACGACATCGAGGACCTGATCCAACGCGAGGACATGGTGGTCACGGTGAGCCACGCCGGCTACATCAAGCGGGTGCCGCTTTCGACCTATCGGGCGCAGCGGCGCGGCGGCAAGGG
>JBHICX010000188.1:0-5087 GCA_046759805.1 Kiloniellales bacterium
GGCCATCATTGACAAGGGCTCTGGCCCGAGCTCAAGAAGCAACCATGAGATCGAAGGCGCGGTGAGGCTTTCGGGCGTCGGTGCGCCCTCAGCTCAGCGCCGCGAGCATCTCCTCGGTGCGGGTGAACTTCTCCCTGGGCTTGCCGTTGGGGGCGCCGCGCCCGACCTCGGCGGCGTCGATCTTCTGCCAGTCGGCATAGCTCACCACCCGGACGCCGCGGCCCTCCATGAGCGCCAGCACGGCGTCGCCGCCCGGCTTCGCCTCGGCGCCGAGCCCGGGCAGGTCCTCGATCAACGCCTCGACCGTGGCCACGCTGTCGGCCCGGTTGGTGCCGATGAGCCCCGTGGGACCGCGCTTGATCCAACCGGTGGCGTAAAGGCCCGGCAGCAGGCGGCCGTCGTCGATCAGGCGTCCATCCCGGTTGGCGAAAACGCCGCGCCGCTGGTCGAAGGGCACGCCGTCGATGGGCACGCCGCGGTAGCCGATGCTGCGAAACAACAGACCGCATTCGAGGGTCCTTGTCTCCCCGGTGCCGCGCGCCACTAGGTGGAACGGCTCCCCTTCGAGTCGGTTGCGCTCCAGCACCACGCGCTCGAGCCGCCCCTCGCCCACGAGCTCGATCGGGCTTTCGAGGAAGTGGAAGTATGAGCGTCGGCGCTTCATTGGAGCCGGCCGGGCGGCAAACTCGCGGAAGACATCGAGCTTGCGCGAAAGCACCTTGCCGGGGGCCTGGGCCAGCTCGGCCCGGCTTTGCGCGTCCAGCTCGAGATCGCCTGGATCCACGACCGGGTCGCAGTGATCAAGCTCGCCCAGCTCCTTCAGCTCGGCCGGGGCGAACTTGGCCTGGGCCGGCCCCCGCCGGCCGATCACGTGGATCTCGCGTATCTGGCTTTCGGCCAGCGCCTCGAGCGCGTGCTCGGCGATGTCGGTGTGCCTGAGCTCGTCCGCCGTCTTGGCCAGGATGCGGCACACGTCGGCGGCCACGTTGCCCTGGCCGATGATCACCGCCGTCTGGTGTGCGAGGTCGAACACCCGGTCGCGGTAATCCGGATGACCGTTGTACCAACCCACGAACTCGGTGGCGGTGTGGCTGCCGGGGAGCTCCTCGCCGGGGATACCCATGGCGCGGTCGGTCTCGGCGCCGCAGGCGAACACGATGGCATGATGGGTGGCGCGCAACTCGTCCACGCCGAGGTCTCGGCCCACCGTCACGTTGCCGAGAAAGCTGACCTCCGGCGCCCGGGCGATCTTGTCGTAGACCCGGATCGGCTCCTTTAGCTTCGGGTGGTCGGGGGCCACCCCGCTGCGCACCAGCCCGTAAGGGGCGCACAGCCGTTCGAGGATATCGACGCGGACGTTGAGCCCGGACCGAATGAGCGCCTCGGCGGCATAGAATCCGGCGGGGCCGCTGCCGACGATGGCCACCCAGACCGGGTTGCCCTGTGAACCGAGCCCGCTCATCGATCCCTCCCGGCCACTACCGGCGACGGCGCTTGTGGAACGGATCGCGGTGAGGCGCCGAACTTGCATTGTCGGTTCGGTCTGTCAAGGTCGGGGTCCGGTCGACGCACGGAGCCCACGATGACCCGGGATCCAGGCAGCGCCGATGCGCATGACCTGCCGCCATGGATTTGGCTCATCCTGCCGTTCGCCCTGGCTCTCGGCGTGGTCGCGGCGCGGCTCGTCACTCCCGATATCTACCTCTACGAGAGCTGGGTGGAAAGCGAGCGGGGGGTGATCGAGAACGGCACCGCGGTGGCGCTGTTCCCGGCCATCGTGCTGGGGCTGCGCGCGCTTCGATACCGGGCGCTCCTGCCCAGCGGCTGGCTGACCGTATGGTTGGTCGGGCTCGTTGCCGCGGCGGTGCTGTTCGCCGGGGAGGAGATCAGCTGGGGGCAGCAGTGGCTCGGCTGGGCCACGCCGGACTTCGTACTGGCGCTCAACGAGCAGGGCGAGTTCAACCTGCATAACGTGGGCAAGCAGCTAACCAGCCGCACGCCGAAATCCATTGCCGGACTCATCGTCGCCCTGGGCGGCGTCGGGTTTCCGCTGTGGCAGCGCTGGCGCGGCGCCTATTTCACTCGACCGACCGACTGGCGGACCTGGGTGGCGCCGACGCGGGTGGTGGTGCCGGCGGCGGCCCTGGCGGTGGGCTTGAGCGTCATCGACCGGCTGGCGGTATGGTTCGACCTGCGGGGCCTGGCGCCGCTGGACGTCGATTTCGGCGAGTTGCACGAGCTCTGTATCGCCTTGTTCTTGACCTTCTACGTCGCCTCGATCTGGCAACGCCTGGCCGCCCGGGCCGCCGCCTGAGCCGCTCACCTAAGCCCCATAGCGGCCATATACTCCGATCGCGACACCTTGCCGTCGCCGTCCGTATCCATGGTCGTGAAGCCGCGATCGAGGAAATAGCCGACATACTCGTCGGCCGTGACCCAGCCGTCCCGGTTCCGGTCGACGGCGGCGAGCAAGGTCTCGCGGCCGGCCTGGATCGCCTTCCAGCGGTCGGTCACATGGTACTTGGCCCACGACTTCCTGAGCCCGATGAACTCGTCGCGGGACAACACCCCGTTTTGGTCGAAATCGAGGCCGGCGAACTCCCGCCGATAGTCGGCCGCCGCCTCGTCGCGGCCCAACAGGCCGTCGGCGTTGCGGTCGGCCAGGAGGAACTGCCGGTGCAGCACCTTGCGCCGTTCCGCGTCCCTGTGCACGGTGCTGGTGTTGAGGTAGGCGGTGACGCCGAGGGTGAACGCGATCAGCGCTGCCACCACCATGGGCGCGCCGGTCAACCGCTCAAGCATTCGGCCGGTCCGGCCGCGGGGCCAGGTGCCGGAAGGCCGCCACCACGCGTTCGTAGGCGGCCCGCTTGAACGGGATCACCAGGTCCGGAAGGCGCTCCATCTCGACCCATCGCCAGGCCGAGAACTCCGGGTGGCGGGTGTCGAGGTCGATGTCCCGGTCGCTGCCGGTGAATCTGAGGGCGAACCATTTGTGGGTCTGGCCGCGATACCGACCGCCCCAGGCCCGGCCGACGAGGTCCGGCGGCAGCTCATAGCTGATCCATTCCGGGCATTCCGCCAACACCTCCACCCGGCCGGTGCCGATCTCCTCGGCAAGCTCGCGCAGCGCCGCCTGGCGCGGGCTCTCGCCTTCGTCGATGCCGCCCTGGGGCATCTGCCAGTACCGGTCCTCGATGCCGGCCCGCCGGGCCACGAACACCAGATCGTGTCGGCTCAGGAGCATCATCCCGACGCCGCGCCGATAGGCCAAGTCCTGTACCTTCACCTGTGCCATGGGAACCGCGGCCCCGATTGATCCGGCGCAGGATACACCGAACCGGGCCGGTTTGCGCACTCGCCGCCAGCTCGCGCCATCGATCTCACGGTGAGCAAGAAGCGCTGAGGCCGATTTGCCCTGAGGGTGCCGCACGCGACCGGGATAAGGCGTTGTGCTATCATGCCCCGGTTCCTGATCAGAGGGCGGAGGCAAACGCCGTGCGGCACCTGGTCATGGCGGCAGTGCTGGGCGCCGGTACAATCATGACCTGCTGGACGCCAGGGTCCGCGGCCTCTCTCGTGCTCGCCCAGGCGGGGAGCGCGGCGGAAGCGGCCGACCTGGCCCATTGGAAGCGCATCCTCGACAGCCGCGATCCGGACGACTTCCGCGGCTATCTGAACAAGTTTCCCGACGGGATCTTTGCCGAGCTGGCGCGGATCCGTCTCGAGGCCCTGGGCCGGGTGGACAAGCCGGCCGCCGCGGCGCCCAAACCCAAACCCCCGCCGTCCCGGTCGTCGGCCGGGCTGGCGCCGGACCATCCGCTCAAGCAGTTCGACGGCCGCTATGTGGGCCGGATCAAACGGACCTGGTTCAGCGACTTCACGGTCCGCGGCAAGTGCCCGCACCGGCACGAGCTGTCGCTCGTCATCAAGGACGGTCGCATCCTCGAGCACTCGAAGCTGCCGCTCGGCCTCGAGCTCGATCTGAAGAAGGACAGGGTGGTGGCCAAGAAGGGGTGGGTGAAGCTGGAGGCCTTCGGCGGGATCGACGAGAAGGGACGCCTCAAGGACGTGTACGCCGACGTTTTCTTCGTCGGCCTCAACTTCATCAAGATCTACTTCCAGGGCGACCTCGCCGAGGGCACGTGGCAGAACCGGATGCGCGAGTGCGGCGGCGTGTACAAGCTGGCCCGGGAGGAGGAATGACCGGTACCGGCGGGCTCGGTGGAACGGCGGCCGGCGGTCTTCAGGCGCCTCGACGGTGGTGTGCGCGGGCCGGCGTGGTCCTCATGCTGGCGTCCCCCGTTGCCTCCGTGGTGTCGCAAGCGGCCGAAGAGGAGGCCGCCGGCGCCGCCGCGCATGTTCGGGCCGTCACGCGCCAGGCGATCGATATCCTCACCACCACCACCATCAGCGAGCGCGAACGGCTCGATGCGTTCCGCGACCTCTTGGTGAATGCCGCCTTTGACCTCCCCTACCTGGCCCGTTTCGTCCTTGGAAGATACCGAAAGCGGTACTCGCCGGCAGAGCGCGAAAACTTCGAGACGGCGTTCCAGGACTACATCATCGCCGCCTACACGAGCCTTTTCCGCAAGTATTTCAGCGGCGATCTACAGGTGTTGGCGAACCGGGTCCTCGGGGGCGAGGTCACGGCGGAAGACCTGACGTCCAACCTGAAGCGACTCCAGTCCGAGCTCGACAAGATCGAATGGGCCGTGGCCGGCGATGAGCGCCACGTTTACCTGGACACCCGGATCGACCTGGAAAAGGGCGAGCCCCTGCGCGTGCAATGGCGCCTGTTGCGCCGCGGCGACTGGTACCGCATCGTCGACGTTGAGATCAAGGGGGTGAGCCTTGCCGTCATGCACCGGTCGGATCTGCAGTCGGTGCTGAGGCGCAACAACGGTCGGATCGAACGACTGATCGATATCCTGGAGCGCAAGGCGGCGCAGCTCAGGCGGGCGCCCTAGGGCATTATCCGATCAATTGGAATCGGTTCCGGCCCACGCCCCCACCCGGCCACCCTGAGCCCACAATCCCGTGGGTGGCCGGGTGGGGGAGCGGGACGGGTCAAGATCAAGGACCGCTAG
>JBHICX010000189.1:0-5041 GCA_046759805.1 Kiloniellales bacterium
GGGAGGCCAGGAGTCGGCCATAATGGCCGATAGTATTACGTCCCGGATTCGTCCTTAATAATGTTTATGTTTGTGTATATCGGGTCATTGACATCGTGGCTGGGCCGCCGAGCGGTTGTATCGACGCAATAGGTCGATTACCTTTGACATAGTGTCCGATCTTGCTCCCAGTACTGTCCCGAAGGCCGAGCCAATCTCTTGTAGTTCTACCTCTACACTACCACAGATCGTTTCAAAGTGAAGTTGGTCATCTCGTGTCAAATTTCGCTTATCTGCCAAGCGCTGGAGTTGAATCTGTGATACGGCCAAGCGACGATGGCTCGTCGATAGTCTTGCTGCGGCAATTCCTAACCTCGTATCTTTGAGATCAACATGGTGGTATACCTCAAGGCGGCGGACGTCGGCCGCCAACCGGTCCAAAATGTAATCAACTGCCTCCGACGTTTTCGTAATAAGCTTGGCGAAGTGTTCCCGATTAGCCGCGTGCGCACCGTAGGGCTCAGTGAAGGCAACGAAGCTGAATGCGGCACATATCAGTCCCAAAGTGATCGATCGTCGATTTGTAATCATGGCCATAGATGAGACCTCCCCTTGTCTTGGTGCTTGAAGACGGTTCTGTATTTGCCATAAACTGGTGATGGTACTCTACCAGACATCTCCCTGATGCCGCAACTTCCCGAGACCGATCTTGGCGAATAAACAGCTGGAATGGAGGCGGGCGGGAGCCATCCCGGACCCGCACTGCCTCGATTGAGGTCGTTCCACGTCCGAACCGCTTGGTTCTATCGTCTTTCCCATCCTCCAGGCACACTCCTCCGTTCGATCCGTTACGCCTCAAGTCATGTCGGCGCCGATCTTGGCCGTAGGCCTCTTGGCCCCCTGTTGGGGTGTCTCAGAGGGGAGTTCGGTCCAGGGCATCCTGGCCGGCCAAAGGCCGCTCACGCGCCGGGGGGCCGCGGCTAATACCAGAGACCCGGTAGGCGCCAGCGGGGCGGCCTGTGAACCACATTGAGCCTGATCGGGACTACGATCGGCTCGGCGGGCCGCGGAGTGGGCTTGGGCCGGGCCGCCTCCTCGAGCGCGATGAGGCGACGGATGCGCTCGTCCGTCGGGGGATGGGTGCGCAGCGGCGAGGGGTCGGGGATCCGCCGTCCCGGAAAGACGATCTCCTCCCAGAAGCGACCCTGATAGCGCTCCAACTTGGCCAGCGCGGAGGCGAGCCCGGACGGGTCGCCGGTCAACCGGGCGGCCTCGAGATCGGCGTCGAACTCGCGCGCCCGTGACAGCGCCAGCTGTAGCAGGCTCATGAGCGTCGGCGCCAGGATCAGCAGCGCCACCAGCAGCCAGGGGGCGGTGACGGCGCCCACCATGATTAGCGGTAGATTGACCGCCAGCAGGAACAACCCGAAATAGGACAAGAGCCCGGTCACCCGGCTCATGGCGTCCGCCACGCTCATGATCCACAGGTCGTTGTTGGCGATGTGGCTGACCTCGTGCGCCAGCACGCCGGCCAGCTCGGGCTGGCTGAGCCTGCGCAGCATCCCGTCGGTCACCGCGACCGCGGCGGATCGGGCGTTTCCGACGGCGAAGGCATTCAGCAAGGAGCTCGGGACATAGTAGAGCCTGGGCACCGCGGGCAAGTCGGCGCGCTCGGCAAGCTCGCGCAAGAGGGCGTTGCCTTCGGGAAATTCGGCGCGCCCAAGCGGCCGAGCGCGGTAGAGAGACAGCACCAATCCGGGCGGGATCGACGGTGAGATCAGCAGTGCCAACGCCACACCGGCGAACGCCCAGATGAGGCCGCCCGCACCCCAGACGGTCCACGCGCAGGCGGCGGCCAGCATCGCCATGCCCAGGATCAGGATGATGGAATGAGCGAGGTTGCGCAGCTTCTGCAGGCGATGGCGCTGCGTCATGCCTACCCCCGTCTTGTGTCGACCGCTGCGCGGCGTCTCAGCGGATGACGATGAACATCCGCGCGTTGCCGCGCACGAGGTTCAAGGCCACCGTGCCGCGGGCGCGGTCGAGTGCGCGCACGAGCTCGTCGACTGAGGAGACCGGGCGCCGGTTGACCGCGATGATCACGTCGCCGGGTCTCAGGCCATGGCGGGCCGCCGGGCTGCCCGGCTCCACCCCGGCCACGGCGACGCCCTCGACCTCGCCCTGGAGCGGCATTCCGGGCTCGAGGTTGCGGAACTCAGCGCCGGCAAGCCTACCTGCAGTCTCTTCACCGCCGACCGCCGCGCGCTCGGGACGGCCCAGACGGGCCTCGATGGTTCGCCGCTCGCCGTCCCTGAGGATGATGAGCTCCAACTTGGCGCCGACTCGGAGGAGTCCGATCTGGTTTCTGAGATCGCCGGAATTGCGCACCGGCCGTCCGTTCAACTCGACGATCACGTCACCCGGCTTCAGGCCCGCCGCTTCGGCAGGCGTTCCGGGTTCGACGCTGGTGATGACGGCGCCGCCTGTCGGCTCGACGTTCAGGGCCGCGGCGAGGTCCGGCGTGAAGTCCTGGATCATGACCCCGAGGCGGCCGCGGCGCACCTCGCCGAACTCGATGAGCTGGTCCATCACCGCCCGCGCCATGTTGCTGGGCACCGCGAAGCCGATCCCCACATTGCCGCCAGCGGGCGCCACGATGGCGGTATTGACGCCGACGAGCCGGCCGTCCAGCGTCACCAGGGCACCGCCCGAGTTGCCGGGGTTGATGGGCGCGTCGGTCTGGATGAAGTCCTCGTAGCCCTCGACGTTCAAGCCGCCGCGGCCAAGCGCGCTGACGATACCGGAGGTCACCGTCTGGCCCAGGCCGAAGGGGTTGCCGATGGCCACCACGAAGTCGCCGACCCGAAGCCGGTCGGAATCGCCGAGCGGCAGCGCCGTCAGCCGGTCCGGCTCGATCTTGAGCAGCGCGATGTCGGTCCCCGGGTCGCTGCCCACGACCTCGGCCTCGAACCGCCGCCGGTCCTTGAGCGTGACCACGATCTGGTCGCCGTTGTCGATGACGTGATGGTTGGTCAGTACATGGCCGCGCTCGGCGTCCACGATCACGCCGGAGCCGGCGCTCATCTGCGGCCGCGCCGGTGGCAGCTCGGGGAGATCGAAGAAGCGCCGGAAGAACGGATCGCGGTACAGCGGGTTGTCCTCCACCGGCGCCCGCGAGGTGACCGAGATGTTGACCACCGCCGGCGTCACCTGCTCCAGCAGATTGGCCAGAGACGGAAGCCCGCGGTCGCCCTCGATGAGCGGCAGGGTCGCATGGGCGGGCCCCGCCGGTGTCGCCAACGCAACAACGACCAAGATCGTTCGAAGGGGCGTCGTTAGTTTGCTCGTCATGCTGCCTCTCCTCGCCACTCACCGACCGCCCGCTCCCATCCGCCGAGTGGCCGCGGTGGTCACCGGCGCCGGCGGCAAACGGAGAAGACGGCATTGCCGCACGCGACCGCGGGCGTCGGCCGTGCGCCGACTATCGTGACCGACCAGGAAAGGAGGCGCCCTCGCTACCGGAGAACTGAACCGCGGCTCGAGCCTTGCATGTAATCTGCACGGCGGTTGCCGTCCGCCCGCCTGCGACCCATAGCCTCCGGCGGAGGGCCCGCGGACGAACGAAAGGTAACGACACGGCACACACCCTTCGACTGCGAAGCGACATGAGCCCGGTCCACCCCCGCGGGTCAGACCTGCCATTCCTGTGCCGGAACCCGAATACCGGCGTCCCACATTTCGAGATTTAGGAACGGACCTCGAGGCCGTCAATGCCCGCCGCTACGATGCACCCGGACCGGCTGGCGACCGCTCGACCGCCAAAGGAGCCCCGGCAGCCGCTTCATGCCGGTTGCGCCGATCTCGGGCGCTTCCAAGGCACCGCCGACCCGGTTTCCGGAGCCCCGTAATCGGGCCACTAGGCGCGAATCCAAAAACAAGTATACTGTGTCGTTAATTTCCTCTCGCGCACGCAGGCGGAGGCCGCTGGTCCCCTGCGGATGATGAGCCGCTGACGGCCAGTGAGATCCAACCTGTCGCGGCGCCCTACCGTCGACCGAAGGGACAGGGGCATGCGTCGAAGGGGCGACCAACCCAGGGTCGAATAACAATCATAGACAATGAGGAGGAGGCAGATGAAACTCGGTACATCACTGTTGAGCGTGGCCTTGGCCGCGGCCATCGCGGCGCCGGCCGTTGCCGGCACCCTGCCGGACAAGATGGCGAAACCGGGGGGCTTTCCCGAACGGCCGCTCACCATGATCGTGCCCTACGGCTCGGGCGGCGGCTCGGCCCAGGTTTCCCGGGCCATGGCGCAGGCCGTGACCGAGCTCACCGGGGTTGCCATCAACCCGGAATACAAGCCGGGCGGCGCCGGTTTGGTGGGCCTGAAGGCGTACATGGCGGCGCCGGCGGACGGCTACACCGTGCTCGAGCACATCGACGACGCGACCAGCGCCTTTGCCAGCGAAAAAAGCGACGTTCATCCGGGCCGGGATCTGGTGCCGCTGGTGATCTCGCAGATCACCTTCAGCCAGATCTACATTCGCGGCGACGAGACGCGCTTTAGCGACTGGGGGTCGTTCGTCGACTTCGCCAAGGCCCAGGGCGGCACGGCGACCATGGCCAACGTCTCGCGCGAAGGCTCCATGGAGCGGATCAACATGAACCGCATCGCCGACCATTTCGGGTTCAAGGTCCAGCAGATCAGCTTCGACAAGCCGGGGCCGCGCTACGGCGCCCTCAAGGGGGGACAGGTGGACGCGCTGTTCGAGCAGCCGGGCGACGTCAAGGGCTTCCTCGACAGCGGCGACTTCAAGCCGATTCTGACCCTGTTGCACGAGCGTCCGACGGCCTTTGCCCAGGTGCCGTCGATGAAGGACGTGGGCCTTACCTTCAAGCCGTTGATGCGTTTCCGCGGTTTCTACGTGAAGAAGGGGGTGCCGGAGGATCGCCTGAAATGGCTCAAGTGGGCCTTCCAGAAGGCCTATGAGCGACCCAGCTATCAGGCCTTCAACAAGAAGAAGTTCATGGATCTGATCCCCAGCTTCCGCGACACCGAAGG
>JBHICX010000190.1:0-5025 GCA_046759805.1 Kiloniellales bacterium
GCCGACGACGCCCGCCGGCGCCGGGCGATCAGCGAGCGGCTGATGTGTGAGCTGGCCGTCGACCTCGACGAGGTCGACGGCGAGGTCGGCGCGGCGGCGAACGGCTTTGCGGCCGAGCTTGAAGCACTCGCCCCGATGCGGCGCGACGGCCTGGTGGAGATCACCGGACGCCGCGTGCGCATCACCGAATACGGGCGGCCGCTGATGCGCGCGGTCTGCGCCGTGTTCGACCGTTACCTGAGCGCCGGGGAGGCGCGTCACTCGCAGGCCGTGTGATCGGTGCCCCGCCGGCCCGATGCAGGGAGCCGAACCATGATGGCATCGCAACCGGCCAATGAGACGGCGGAGCGAGCGCTGACCGCGGAGCAGTTCCGCAGACCCCTGGAATTCATCCTGGCGGACCACGAGCGCCAGCACTGCATCTGTGACGATCTCCAGGGTCTCGCCAACGAGTCCCAGATCGGCCCGGTGACCGCGCAGGCGAGGTCGCTCTTGAGGTTCCTCACCGAGGATTTTGCGAACCATATCCGGGACGAGGAGGAGGACCTGTTCCCCCTGCTGTTGCGCCGCTGCCGGCCGGAAGACGGTATCGGGGAGATCCTGGGTCAGCTGTCTTCGGAACACGAGCTTGACCAGGATCTCGTCGATTTCATCATTGCCGATCTTGAGCGCCTCGCCGGCGGCTTCCGGCTCTCCAATTCCACCCGGTTCTTCAACAACGTGCGCGCCTTTGCCGAGACCCATCGGCGACATCTCAGCTGGGAGAACCGGGTGGTGCTGCCGCTGGCGCGCCAGCGGCTTACTGCCGACGATCTGGCGGCAATGGGCCGCCGTATGGCGGCGCACCGCGGGCTCGACTACCCCGGGGCGTAGATTGCCGCGGGCACTATGTCGATCCGCCGGATTGGGGCGCGCTGAAGCGTGTCGCAAAGTGGCCTTGACGGAGAAATAGGTATTATGGTACGTATTTACCGAATAACCCTTGCACCGCGTCGATTCCTGCGCCGGCGGATGACCGGGCAAGACCGAAGGGAGGTACCGTCCCATGGTCCATGACGCCGCAGCCGTGGTCCAGCAAACCGAGCCCGAACGGCTCATCGACCACAACCTGGTGCCGGAAACGGTGGTTCCCGGCGTCGTGTATGAGAAGCGGCCCGCCCGAACCCCGGACGGCAAGAGTGCCGAGGGCCTGTACGACGCCTGGATCACGCTGGACAACGAGGCCCAGCTCAACGCCTACACCACCGAGATGGTGAAGGGGGTGACGCTCGCCTTCCGCGCCGCCTCCAACGCCCGCGACGTGGTGACCGTGGTGTTCACCGGGACCGGCGATCGCGCCTTCTGTACCGGCGGCAACACCAAGGAATACGCCGAGTACTATGCCGGCAATCCGCAGGAATACCGGCAGTACATGCGGCTGTTCAACGACATGGTCAGCGCCATCCTGGGCTCAGACAAGCCGGTGATCTGCCGGGTCAACGGCATGCGCATCGGCGGCGGCCAGGAGATCGGCATGGCCTGCGACTTCTCGATCGCCCAGGACCTGGCGCGCTTCGGCCAGGCCGGCCCCAAGCACGGCTCGGCGCCGATCGGCGGTGCCACCGACTTCCTGCCGCTGATGGTCGGATGCGGTCAGGCCATGGTCTCCGGCGTCTTGTGCGAGCCGTTCTCCGCCCACAAAGCCTACTGGCTCGGCATCGTCGTGGACCTGGTCCCGGCCCTCAAGGTGGACGGCGCATTCGTTCCCAACCCGCTCGTGGTCACCGACCGCATGTTCGACGACTGGGGCCGCATCGTCTACGGCGAGCCGAAGACCGGCGAGGCGCTGGCCGAGGGCAAGGCGCTCATCAAGCGGGGCACGGTGGACCTCGGCCCGTTGGACGACAAGGTGGCGGAGCTCTCGGCCAAGCTGCTCATGACCTTCCCGGACTGTGTGACCAAGACCCTCGAGGAGCTGCGCAAGCCGAAACTGGAGGCCTGGAACCGCAACAAGGAGGGGTCACGGGCCTGGCTGGCGCTCAACATGATGACCGAGGCGCGTGCCGGCTTCCGCGCCTTCAACGAGGGCACCAAGGAGACCGGCCGCGAGGTCGATTTCGTCGCCCTGCGCCAGGCGCTGGCCAAGGGCGTCCCGTGGACGCCGGAGCTCACCGAGAGCCTGATGCCGCGGCCGGGGAGCTGAGCATGGGTCGTCCCCCGCTCAAGGTCTGGTTCGACCGACAGGGTGCCCTCTTGCGCCTGTGCCTGGCCCGGCCCAACGCCAACATCATCGACGCCGCGATGACCGAGGCGTTCGACGGCGCGCTGGCGGCGCATCTGGACCACCGCGACCTCAAGGCCGTGCTCATCGACCACGAGGGGCCGAACTTCAGCTTCGGCGCCAGCGTCCAGGAGCATCTGCCGGCCCGTTGCGCGCGCATGCTCGAGCGCCTGCACGGCCTGATCGGGCGTATGGTGCAGAGCCCGGTGCCGATCCTGGTGGCGGTGCGCGGCCAGTGCCTGGGCGGCGGGCTGGAGCTGGCGGCGGCCGGAGATCTGATCTTTGCCGCCCCCGACGCCAGGCTCGGTCAGCCGGAAATCAAGCTGGCGGTGTTCGCGCCGGGCGCCAGCTGCCTGTTGCCCGAGCGGGTGGGCCAGGCCCGCGCCATGGACATGTTGTTGTCGGGCCGCAGCCTCGGCGCCGAAGAGGCGGCGGCCATCGGGCTTGTCACCGCGGTGGCGGCGGACCCGGAGGCGGCCGCGCTCGAGTACTTCGACGAACACCTGGCGCCCTTGAGCGCCAGCTCGCTGCGCTTCGCCACCGCCGCCGCGCGCCGGGGCTATGCGGAGCGCGTGCGGGCCAAGCTCAAGGAGGTGGAGGAGATGTACCTCGAGGGGCTGATGAACACCCGCGATGCCGTCGCCGGCCTCGAGGCGTTCATCGAGAAACGCCCGGCCATTTGGGAGAACCGCTGAGCCATGGCGAAGCCGCGGCGCAAGACCACCGGGCAGATCGTCGAGCACTGCCTGACCCTGTTCGAGGACATGGACTTCACCGCCGCCCGCGAGTGGAAGGCAGCGCGGCCCGGTCGCAAGGTCATCGGCTACATGCCCATCTACGTGCCGCGGGAGCTCATCCATGCCGGCGGCATGCTGCCGCTCGGCGTGCTCGGCGGTGGCGACAACCTGGAGGTCATCCACGGCGACGCCTTCTATCAGAGCTACATCTGCCGCATCCCCCGTTCCACGGTGGAGCTCGCCGTCTCCAAGCGGCTCGATTTCGTCGACGGCATGCTGTTCCCCAGCACCTGCGACGTGATCCGCAACCTCTCCGGCATGTGGCAGCTGATGAACGAAGGCTGTTACGTCCGCTATGTCGACGTGCCGCAGAACTTCCGCGACCACATCGGCGGCGCCTACTACGTGAATGAGCTCATGGAGCTGAAGCAAGGCCTGGAGGGAGTCTGCGGGCGCGCCATCGGCGACGACGCCATCCGCCGCTCCATCGCGCTCTACAACGAGAACCGGCGAGTCGTGCAGCAGGTCTACGCCTTCCGCGCCAAGACGCCGTGGCAGGCGCCGGCGTCCGAGGTCTACCTATTGATGCGGGCCGGCATGCTGCTCCCGGTCGAGGCGCATACCCGGCTCATGCGCGACTACCTCGAGGCCGCCGAGGCCGAGGGCCGGCCGATGCGCGACAACTGCCGGATCCTGATCCAGGGGGCGTTCTGCGAACAGCCGCCGCTCAATCTCATCAAGTCGATCGAGATGGCCGGCTGCTACATCGTCGACGACGACTTCATGCTGGTGACCCGCTGGCTCATGCAGGACGTGCCCGAGGACGGCGACCCCATCGCCAACCTGGCGGCCGCCTTCCTGCATCATTCGACGGAGAGTGCCGCCAGATTCGAGCCCGATGGCGCCCACAAGGGCCACCAGCTCATCGAGACGGTGCGCCGGCGCGGCGCCGAGGGCGTGATCTTCGCGGCGCCCAGCTTCTGCGATCCGGCGCTCTTGGACCGGCCGATGCTGGCCAAGGCGCTGGCGCGGGAGAACATCCCTTACATCTCGTTCAAGTACGCCGAGAACTCCGGCCAGATGCAGCCGATCCGCGAGCAGGCCGGTACCTTCGCGGATTCCATCAAGCTGTGGAGCGACGCATGACCGAGGCCGCCAAACCCCAGGACGTGGTCAAGGAGCCTTCGATGCTGAAGCAGAAGGCGATGATCGCGGAAAACTACGAGAATCTGACCAGCGCCAAGGAGACCGGCCGCAAGGTGGTGTCCACCTACGTGCCGGGCAACCTTAACGAGCTGATCCTGTGTTTCGACTTGCTGAACAATCTGCCCGAGATCAACGCCATCCAGAACGGCCTGCGCAAGAAAAGCGGCGCCATGATCGTGGAGGCCGAGAAGATGGGCCATTCCGAGGACGTCTGCACCTACGTGAAGGCGGACATCGGCAGCATGGCCCGCGGCGCCATCGCCCCCAACGGCAAGCCCATGCCGGTGCCGGACCTCTTGCTCTTGTCCTATACCGGCTGCTTCACCTTCATGAAGTGGTTCGAGCTCCTGCGTGATGATTACGGTTGCGAGACCGTGATGCTGCACGTGCCTTACGAGGGCGACGGCAAGATCACCCAGAACATGCGCGACTACGTGGTCCGGCAGCTGAAGGAGGAGGTGATCCCGGCGCTGGAGCGCATAAGCGGCGTCAAGTTCGATATCGACCGCCTGCGCGCCTATCTCCGCAAGTCGGCCGCGGCCGAGGAGGACTTCGTCTGGGTGCTGGAGAGCGCCAAGAACGTCCCCTCGCCGATCGACGCCTATTTCGGCGGCGTCTTCTACATCGGCCCCATCTTCACCGCCTTCCGCGGCACGCCCACGGCGGTCGAGTACTACCAGATGCTGCGCGGCGAGATCGAGGACCGCTTGGCCGAGGGCAAGGGCCCGATCACGCCCGAGGGCGAGATGGCCGAGGAGAAGTACCGCCTGGTGGTCGAGGGCCCGCCCAACTGGACCAGCTTCCGCGACTTCTGGAAGATGT
>JBHICX010000191.1:0-5015 GCA_046759805.1 Kiloniellales bacterium
CCCGGCCTCGGTGAAGACCCGCACCCGATCGCCTAAGTCCTCGAAGCCGACGACCTTCTGATCGACGCTCGCCCGGACATGCGGCAAGGCCTTGCAGGCGTCGATCAACGCCTTGTGCAGGTCGGGTCGATAGATCACGCCATAGGGATAGGCGAAGCGGTCGCGGAACGCCTGGGAGCCGACCGCCACCCGGACGATCTGCTCGCCGCTGAGCGCGTCTCGCATGATCAGCGACCCCGGGAACACCGCGACCTCGTTGATCGCCTCCGTGATGCCGAGTACGGCGAACATCTTGAACACGTTGGGACCGATCTGGAGTCCGGCGCCCACCTCGGCGAACTCCGACGCCTGCTCCAGCAGATGCACCGCGCGGCCCTTTTGGCCGAGCGCCAGCGCCGCCGCGAAGCCGCCGATGCCGCCACCGGCGATGAGGATTGGCAGGTCGGGCATGGCCCCTTCCTCTCGCCACCCGATCGCGCGCCTACCCCGTCACGCGATTGGACCGGCATTATGCGCAAACCGCCGACGATACCAACCCGTCCCCTATCGCGCGGCAAAGGCCGCGAGATCAGGCCGATCGTGGCAGCAGGCTCGGGCCGTCCCGGTCGATCAGCCGGCGGGTGGCGGAGCCGACCTGATAGGAATGGCCGTCGGACAAGGTCACCAGATAGCCGCGCCGCACCGCGGCTGCGTAGTCGCGGCTGAAGTTGCGCGGCAGGGGCACGCCGGTCGACAGGAAACGGCGGCGCACATCGCCCTTGCTGAATGTCCGCCGGCCCTCCGCCACCTCCAGGAACCGGGCCAGGACGGCAATCCGCTCCGGGTTGGTCGACGGGCGCTTGTCGTCATAGTAGCGGCGCAGCTCCGCCCGCGAACCGCGCGGCGTCTCGGAGTCGTCGTCGGCACCGCCGGCTGGGCCCGCCGCTTCTGACACTCCGGTCGGTGCCGCCACCGGTGCCCTCGTAGGCCGGGCCGATGGCTTGCCCGCCGGCGCCGGTGGCCGGTCACGCTCCTCATGCAGCAGGTGGTCTAGCAGCGCCGGCAGCCGCTGCATGGCTATGAGCCGGGTGACCGAAACCCCCGGCCCGGTGATCTCGATACGGCAGAACTCCTGCCCCGCCGGCGACGCCTGAGGGTCACGCCGCGCTTCGTCTGCCTCGGACATCTCACCCCCTTGGTTCCAGTTCCGATCCAGCAGCAGATCGGTGATGGAACTGACTAAATCTGTATCAAACCTTACTTGGTATGTACACCCATCATATACATGTCGCGTCGTTTACGACGCAAGATGTATAACCGCTACCGAGTTTGGCCGATCTGTGTATACCACAACCGCCGTTAGGATGTGGCGTGAAGGCTGGACAGGTTCCGGGCGCTCTCGTACAACGGGCAAGTGCTACGGCCGGGATGCGAGCGCGTTGATGCGCCGCGGGCCGTTGCCGTGTCCGGCTTTCACCCTACTCCCGATCGGAATCCGACGATGCCGTCCTCAGAGCTGATCTTCCGAGATGATCCTTACCGGCGCAGCTGTCAGGCCACGGTGACGTCCGCCGATGAGCGCGGCATTCGGCTCGACCGCACGGTGTTCTACCCGACCGGCGGCGGCCAGCCAGGGGACACCGGCCGGCTGCGGCTCGGCGATGACAGCGAGGTCGCGATCGTCGACACCGTGAAGGGCGTCGGCCCTGAGGACGTAGTGCACATGGCCGCGGAAGGCGCCTTGGCGCCCGAGCCCGGCACGCAAGTGAGCGCCGAGATCGACTGGGAGCGCCGGTACCGCCTGATGCAGATGCACACCTGTCTGCACCTCTTGTCCGCGCTCCTGCCCTATCCGGTGACCGGCGGCAGCGTCGGCGAGATGAGGAGCCGGCTCGACTTCGACATCCCTGACATGAGTCCCGATAAAGAGCAGATCACGCAAGCGCTCAACCGGCTCATCGGCGAGGACCATCCGGTCCAGCCCAGATGGATCACCGAGGCCGAGCTCGACGCCCAGCCGGAGCTGATCAAGACCATGAGCGTCAAACCGCCCCGCGGACACGGCCGCGTGCGGGTGATCGAGATCCCCGGCCTCGATCTGCAACCGTGCGGCGGAACCCATGTCGCGCGTACCGGCGAGATCGCGCCAGTGGCGGTGACCAAGATCCAGAGCAAGGGCCGCCACTACCGCCGCGTCGTGGTCGCCTTCGCCGACTGACTCGGCGGAGCCAGACCGAAAGGGCGTGACGATGGCCTACGTGAACCCGGACGCGCTGGTCAGCACCGACTGGCTGGCCGAGCACCTGCACTCACCGGACGTGCGCGTCGTGGACGCCACCTATTTCCTGCTCGGCATGGGACGCGACGCTCGCAGCGAGTACGAACAGCGGCACATCCCGGGCGCGGTGTTCTTCGACATCGACGAGATCTGCGACCCCGACAGCCGGTTGCCGCACATGCTGCCGAGCGCCGAGAGGTTCGCCGGCCAGGTCGGCCGACTCGGCCTTGGCGACGGCGATCGCATCGTCGCCTACGACGCCCACGGGTTGGTGACCGCGGCGCGGGCCTGGTGGATGTTCCGGGTGTTCGGACACGACGACGTGGCCGTGCTCGACGGCGGCCTGCCGAAATGGCTCCAGGAGGGCCGCCCGGTCGACGACGTGCCGCCGACCCCGCCCGAGCGCCGTTTCACCCCGCGGTTTAACGCATCTTTCGTCAGAAATTTCAATCAGATGCTTCAGAATATTAACAGTACGCGCGAACAGGTTATCGACACCCGCCCCGCCGGCCGCTTCAACGCCACCGATCCGGAGCCCCGCGAAGGCCTGCGCGGCGGGCATATTCCGGGCTCCGTCAACGTCCCTTTCTCCGAGCTCGTCGATCCGGCGACCCACACCATGCTGCCGACCGACGCGCTGGTGGATCGGTTTGCCAAGGCTGGCGTGGACACCGACCGGCCGATGGTGACGACCTGCGGCTCTGGCGTCACGGCGGCACTCGTGGCCCTGGGCCTTTACCTTCTCGGCCACGAGCAAGTCGCCGTCTACGACGGCTCCTGGTCCGAGTGGGGGGCGCGCGACGAGGCGCCGATCGAGCGCTGACGAATCGACAAGTCTCAACGCAGAGAACGCAGAGGGGCGCGGCGCATCTCTGCGTCCTCCGCGTTGAGTTTGCTTCTTACCGCTAGGAGCACCCTCCCGTGAAGGTGATGGAGATGCGCGACGCGTGGGGCCCGGACCACATCGTGCCGGGGGAGCGGCCAGACCCCGAGCCCGGCTTCGGGCAGGTGCTGTTGCGCATGCGGGCGGCGGCGCTCAATTACCGGGACTTCGTCATGGCCGGGCGCGGATACGGTCGCCGCAGCGGCACGCTGCCGCTGGTGCCGGTCTCCGACGGCGCCGGGGAGGTGGTGGCGGTCGGCGACGGGGTGATGCGGGTATCCGTGGGTGAACTGGTCTGCCCGATCTTCGCCCAAGGCTGGATCAGCGGTCCCTTTCGGGAGCGCTACAGGCACGGCCTTTTGGGCGGTCCCCTCAATGGCGTCATGCAGGAGTACATGGTGCTCGACCAGGACGGCGTGGTCAGGGCGCCCAGGCACATGACCGCACTCGAGGCGGCCACCCTGCCCTGCGCCGCGCTCACCGCCTGGAGCGCGGTCGCGGCGCAAGGCCGGATCAAGGCCGGCGACACGGTGCTGATCCAAGGCACCGGCGGGGTCTCCCTGTTCGCGCTCCTGTTCGCGAAGATGCAGGGCGCGCGGGTGATCGCCACCTCGTCGAGCGACGGCAAGCTCGAGCGGGTCAAGTCCATCGGCGCCGATCACCTGATCAATTATCGGGCGACGCCCGAATGGCACAAGGCGGCGCGGGATTTGACCGGCGGGTCGGGGGTGGATCATGTCGTCGACGTCGGCGGCGCGGCAACATTGGATCGATCGATCCGGGCGGTGCGGGCGAGCGGCACCATCAGCCTGATCGGCGTGCTTTCCGGCGCCCAATCGAAGATCGACCTGGGCCGGGTGGTGACCGCGAACATCCGAATGCAGGCCGTCACCCTGGGCAGCCGCGATCGGTTCCAGGACATGGTGAACGCCATGGAGTTGCATCGGACTCAACCGCCGATCGACGATGCCCTGTTCCCCTTCGAGGGCGTGGGCGAGGCGATCAAGGCCCTGCCCAGCGGCAAGCATTTCGGCAAGGTCTGTTCCGGTTTCTGAGCGACGAGCCGAGCCTTTCGCCGGCGGATCGGGTATCAATGGGGCGCATCGAACCGGTGAGGTCTCGCGGGCGGGGGTTGGCGATGAGCGAGCATGACGGCGACGACCGGTTGACCAGGCTGCCGGGGCGACGCCGGCACACCCGGCAACGGCCGCGGCACACGGTGCCGGCGGGCAAGCTCGAGGTGGTGGTCACCTACCTGGAGATGACCGAGCGGCCGACCCGGCCGCCGGCGCCCCATCCGCCGGGGAAGATCGCCCTGATGCGGCTCGAGCGGCCGACCGTGTCCTTCTATCGCTACCTCTACAACACCGTGGGCGAGCCGTGGCTGTGGTACCAGCGGCGGCGGATGAGCGACGCCGCGCTGCGCCGCGTGATCCACGACCCCAAAGTCGAGATCTACGTGCTCTACGTGCACGGCACGCCGGCCGGCTATGTCGAGCTCGACCGCCGCCAACAGGAACAGGTCGAGATCGCCTATTTCGGCCTGATCCCCGAGTTCCTCGGCCGCGGCTTCGGCCGCTACCTGCTCGACTGGGCGGTGGACGAGGCCTGGACCAAGGAGCCGACGCGGCTGTGGGTGCACACCTGCAACCTCGACCACCCGCGGGCGATCGCCAGCTACCAGCGCACCGGTTTCGTCCCGTTCAAGCAGGAGACCAAGCTGATCGACGACCCGCGGCTGGACGGAACCATCCCCGGCGGCGCGGCACCATAGCGGAGGTTCGGCGGCCGGGCGGGGGAGCGGGCACGGGGCTGGAGCCGCCTGAACGAATTCCGCCCTAATGGTGCAGGATCTGGCTCAGGAACAGCTTGGTG
>JBHICX010000192.1:0-4997 GCA_046759805.1 Kiloniellales bacterium
GGCACCCTCCAGGGCTTCCTCGGCCGCCGCCATGTCGCCGACGAATTCGTTCATGTATCCCAGGTGCAAGCGGCGCAACACGTCGAAGCTTTCGACCTTGGGGTTCGCCGCCAGCGATTCGAACGCCTGCTTTGTCTTGCCCTGTCCGAGCCCCGCCCAAGCGGTGAGCACCGGGGCCAGGAAACGGTTGAGGTTTTGTCGGTCCACCTGGTCGAGCCTGGCTTCCGCGGCGGCGAAGTCGCCGGCCCGTAAGTCCTCGCTGGCGAGCACGTAGTTGGCGATCGGGTCGGTCGGGTCCTGCTCGACCACCCGCCGGGCAAGCTTCAATGCCTCGGTCAGCCGCCCGGCTGCGGCCGTCAGCAGGAACGTCTGGCCGACGAGCGTCGGGTTGTCCGGGTCTTCGCCGAGCGCGTGGGCCATGAAAGCGGCGGCCACCGAAAGGTCGAACCGGTGGTGCGCGAAGCGCCCCGCCAGGTAGTTGCCGACTCCCGACTCCTCGGCCGCCGCCTCGGCCGGCGCCGGCACCGTGCCGGCGGCGAACGACGGCCCCGGCAACGCCAGCACCAGCGCCGCCGCGATGCCCAGCACCGCGGCCCGCCTGCCTTCGCCGAAGCGAAGCTCCGGCTTCGCGCAGGCAGGTCCGCCCCCCCGGACGTAGCACCCCATCTCAAACCGTCTCACGCCGGTTTCCGTCCGCTGCCCACTCCGCCGCCTAGGCCGGTGAGCGATAGCAGAAAGCGGTCCGTGGGGGAAGCGATGTTGCGCCCGGCAGCCCGAGGGCAACGGGGTTGCCGATCAACGCATGTTTGGGTCATGCGCCGGTCGCACTCACATGTTCGGGTAGTTCGGGCCGCCGCCGCCCTCGGGCACCACCCAAACGATGTTCTGGGTGGGGTCCTTGATGTCGCAGGTCTTGCAGTGCACGCAGTTCTGGGCGTTGATCTGCAGCCGCGGGTTCGAGCCGTCCTCATCGCGCAGGATCTCGTACACCCCGGCCGGACAGTAGCGCTCTTCGGGGGCGTCGTAGCGCGCCAGGTTGACCTCGATCGGAACCGCCGGGTCCTTGAGCTGCAAGTGCACCGGCTGGTCCTCCTCGTGGTTGGTGTTGGAGACGAACACCGAGGACAGCTTGTCGAAGGTAATCGCCCCGTCCGGCTTCGGGTAGTCGATCCGCGGGCATTCGGAGGCCGGCTTGAGACGCTCGTGGTCCGGGTGATGGTGCAGGGTCCAGGGCGCCCGGCCGCGCAGCAGGTAGGTGTCGAGCGCGGCGTAGGCAAGCCCGCGCAGGAGGCCCCAGCGAAAAGCCGGCCGGATGTTGCGCACGCGCCGTAGCTCGGCCCACGCCCAGCTGGCCTCGAGCCGCCGCCGGTAGTCGGCCACCTCGGCCAACGGCGCCTCCGTGCCGGCGGCGTCCCGCAAGGCGTCGAAGGCCGCCTCCGCCGCCGTCATCGCCGACTTCATCGCCGTGTGGGTGCCCTTGATCTTGGGCACATTCATGAAGCCGGCGGCGGCGCCAATGAGGGCCCCGCCGGGGAAGCTGAGCTTGGGGATCGACTGGAAGCCGCCCTCGTTGAGCGCCCGGGCGCCATAGGCGACCCGGCGGCCGCCCTCGAAGGTGGGCCGGATCGCCGGGTGCAGCTTGAAGCGCTGCAACTCGTCGAACGGGCTCAGGTGCGGGTTCTCGTAGTCGAGCCCGATGACGAACCCGACCGAGACCTGGTTTTCTTCCAGGTGATAGAGGAAAGAGCCGCCGTAGGTGCACCGGTCCAGGGGCCAGCCGATGGTGTGGATAACGAGGCCCGGCTGGTGCCGCTCCGGGTCGATCTCCCACAGCTCCTTGATGCCGATGGCGTAGGTCTGCGGCTCGGCGCCGGCGCCGAGCTCGAAGCGCTCGATCAAGGTCCGGGTGAGCGAGCCCCGGCAGCCCTCGGCGAACAGGGTGAGGCGGGCGATGAGCTCCATGCCCGGCTGGTAGTTCGGCCCCGGCCGGCCGTCGCGACCCACACCCATGTCGCCGGTGGCCACCCCCTTGACCGACCCGTCCTCATCGAACAAGACCTCGGCCGCGGCGAAGCCCGGGTAGATCTCGACCCCCAGCGCCTCGGCCTCGCCGGCAAGCCAGCGGCACAGGTTGCCGAGGCTGATGATGTAGTTGCCGTGATTGCGGGCCTGTGGCGGGGTGGGCAGGCGATAGGCCCGGCCCTCGGTGAGGAACAGGAAGCGGTCTTGGCGCGCCGGGGTGTCGAGCGGCGCCCCGCGGTCCTTCCAGTCGGGGATCAGCTCATCGAGCGCGCGCGGCTCAACGACCGCCCCGGACAGGATATGGGCGCCCACCTCGGAGCCCTTCTCGATGACGCAGACGCCGAGCTCCCGGTCATGCTCGACACAGAGCTGCTTGAGGCGAATCGCCGCCGTGAGCCCGGCCGGCCCGGCGCCCACGATCACCACGTCGTATTGCATTGACTCCCGGTCCACGGCCTTCCCCCCTTTTTGGCGAGGCGGCGAGGCGCCCCTGTAACACAGATAGCGCAGGTGCTAGGATTAGGCCATGACCGATCGCGCGCCCCCGCAACCCGGCCGACCGCTCGACCTGCTGCGCTGGCAGGTCGAGATGGGGGCCGACGAGGCGGTGCTGGAGCGGCCGGTGGACCGCTACGCCGCGAGCCTCGAGGCGAAGACGGCCCCGCCGGCGGACGCTTCGCCCCCGGTGTCACCAGCTGGGGAGGCACAGGACCGGACCGTCCCGGCGCGCCGGCTGCATGAGACCCGCCGCCCCGCCTTCGCGGGCCCGGCCGTGGCGGTCAGCGCGCGCGATCTGGCTGAGGCCGCGACCACGCTCACTGAGCTCGAGGACGCGCTGCGCGCCTTCGACGGCTGCGCCCTGAAACACACCGCGACCAACCTGGTATTCGCCGACGGCAACCCGGCGAGCGGCATCATGCTGGTCGGCGAGGCCCCGGGGGCGGAGGAGGACCGTCAGGGGCTGCCCTTCGTCGGGACCAGCGGCCAACTGCTCGACCGCATGCTGGCGACCATCGGGCTCGGCCGCGAGGAGGGCCGGCGCACCCGGTTCTACATCACCAACGTCTTGTTCTGGCGGCCCCCCGGCAACCGCCAGCCGACGCCGGGCGAAATCGCCGCCTGTCAACCCTTCACCGAGCGCCACATCGCCCTGGTCAAGCCGCGGCTGCTGATCTCGGTCGGCGGCTCCGCCGCCAAGGCGTTGCTCGGCCGAGCCGAGGGCATCACCAAGCTGCGCGGGCGCTGGTTCGACTACATGGGCCCCGGCATCGACCGGCCGATCCCGACCACCGCCATCTACCATTCCGCTTATCTCCTGCGCTCGCCCGGGCGCAAGCGGGAGGCCTGGCGCGACCTTCTGGCCATCCAGGCCCGGCTCGAGGCCGGGCCGTAACCACCTCGGCGGTACGCCATGCCCAAGACCAAGGAGTCGCGGCCCTTCCTGCCCGTCAACATCGCCGTGATGACGGTCTCGGACAGCCGCACCGCGGCCGACGACACCTCGGGCGACGTGCTCGCCCAGCGCATCGAGCAGGCTGGCCACAGGCTCATCGCGCGCACCATCGTCAAGGACGACCTGCAGGCCATCGTGGCCCAGCTTGGCGCCTGGATCGCCGATCCCGAGATCGACGTGGTGATCTCGACCGGCGGCACCGGGCTCACCGGCCGCGACGTCACCCCGGAGGCGTTCGAACGGGTCTCGGAGAAGCGGATCGAGGGCTTCGGCGAGACCTTCCGCATGCTGAGCTACCAGAAGGTCGGCACCTCGACCATCCAGTCGCGGGCCACCGCCGGCGTGGCCAACGGCACCTACCTATTCGCCCTGCCGGGCTCGCCGGGCGCCTGCAAGGACGGCTGGGACGGCATCCTGGTGCACCAGCTCGACTACCGTCACCGGCCCTGCAACTTCGTCGAGCTGATGCCGCGGCTCAAGGAGCATCAAGCCGGCTGAGCCGGCTGACCGAGCCGTCAGCTAGGCCGTTGCAAATACGTTCATCCCTGATTATCTTACTAGTAAGAACAGTTGGGATGCTTGATCATGTCCGATGTGGCCACCACCAAGATGTCGTCGAAGGGGCAAGTCGTGATTCCGGAGGCGATCCGCGAGCGACTCAACCTGAAGCCGGGATCGCGGTTCGTGGTTCTGGCCAGCGAGGACGCAGTGATCCTGAAGGCCATCGAGGCCCCCACCCTGTCGCAGTTCAATGACCTGTTGCGAGCCGCCCGGCGCGCCGCCCGTGAGGCTGGCTTGAAGCGGGCTGATATAGCGGTTGCGATCAAAGGCGTGCGCGACGCCAAGTGAGGGTCGTTCTCGATACCAACGTCATCATGTCCGGTATCTTCTTCGGCGGCGCGCCAGGGCGAATCATCGAGGCCTGGCGAAGCGGTCAGATCGAGGTGGTCGTGACACCCTCCGTCTTGACAGAGTACGAACGCGTGGCCGAAGCCTTGTCGAAACGCTACCCGGCCATCGAAATTACGGCCCTTCTGCGGATTTTGGCCTCTGTTGCGAGCCAGGCCGCCAATCACGAGCTGCCGGAGCCTGTTTGCACGGACCCGGAAGACGACAAGTTCCTCGCCTGTGCCCTTTCCGGTAACGCGACCCTGGTCATCAGTGGTGATAAGGCCCTTCTCGCCGCCTCCGGGTACCGTGACATCGAGGTCGTGAGCCCCCGTGCCTTCGTCGACAGCGTCCTTTGAACGTGTCGAGCTCCGAAGAGACCGGCCGGCCAATCTAGCCTGACTGCCGTCTCTGCCAACGCTCGTAGGCGGCTTGGTCGTCGATGTCGTTGAGCAGCTCCAGGAAGGCCGCCGTCTCGTCGGGCCCGAGGTTGGCCAGGGTGTCGGCCAGCGCGTGCCGGCTGGACCAGCGGACGCCTTGGAACAGCCCCGCGGCCCGTGCCGGACGGCCGAGACCGACGAGCCAGAAGCCGCCATCGACTGCCGGGCCGAACACCGTATCGTGGGTGTAGAGG